>CAYJHK010000066.1:0-9554 GCA_964369515.1 uncultured Desulfovibrionaceae bacterium | reverse complement strand
TTTCCAAAAAGGTCCCTCCCCCAAGAAAATTTTTACAAAATTAGAATCACGTAAACTCTGGGGGTAGGGCGGACGTATTTTATCGTGCATATTGCTCTATTTATTTTGAGTTCAGCAAATAAATAAACACAAATACAGAGGAGAAAAGCTATGTCTGTAAGTTCTTTTTTTGCGTATATAACTGTACTACTAACTCTATTTTTAGCTTCTCCTGTCATGGCCTTTAGCCCTGAATATAGTCTGCAAAATAATATACTTGTTCGCTTAGCTGATGAAAATAGAATTACCCAAACTTTTGATAAAATTCAGCGTATTAAGGTTCATGGTGCAGATTTCATAGCATATCCTGTATCCAAGGACGTGCATGAGGGAATGGACGGGAGCATTTCCGGTGTTTATTTTTTTAATGAAGACGGATCATTTAATTTTTTTGTCAAGTTTGATGATCCGGGAGCTGTTAGTTTCACCTATGATATTTACTTTTCGACGGACGGAAAATATGCTGTTTTTGATAGCGGTACAAGCCCCGAGCGAGCGCTGAGTTTTTATGATTTGCAAAGTATGCAGGAGATTTTTAAGACCGTGGCACTTGGGCCTTTTGAATGGGTTGACGGTGAGCGTTTTGTGATGACGCTTATGGAGGACAATGTTTTTGCACGGGATGGTGTGCAATATGGTTCCGGTGAACAAGCTTCCGTTGCCTTGTATTCGACGGCACAAAAAAAGCTCATTTATATTAAAAAATGCACTGCTGTTGCCGATTATTTTATACATTCCATTGATGCAACTGCAAAGACCGTAAACATAAGGGAAATGCTTGTACCCAGTCCTAAGGATTGGAGCGATTATAACAAATATAAAGAAAGTGTGTTGCGCAATATCTCCTTACCTTAGAAATCAGTTCGAATTTTGTACGCCAAGCCCTCGGCGTGTTAAAATGTGAATGAAGACAGATAGATTGTAATTGATTGTAAGGCTTGTATGGTATTTGCGAAATCCTTGAAGCCAACCCCTCACTTTTTTGAGCTCATTGTATACATGGAATTTGTTAACAGATCGGAAAGAAATTATGCAAAAACATTTTCAGCAATCGACAAGAAAAATTATAATATACTTGGATGATGCGGCACTTGAAGTTGACGAAGGTATTACAGTTGCGGCAGCAGTGCTTGCAGCTCATGCACGGTACACTCGCAGCACCGAAAAAAAAAATTGCAAACGTTCCCCATATTGTCAAATGGGTATCTGCTTTGAATGTTTGATGAATATTGATGGCATGGAAAATCAACAAGCTTGTATGATTGAAGTACGTGCTGGGATGCGTATTGTGCGCCAAAATGGCATATCGGATTTTACGGCGGCTCCATAAATATTTATTACCATTAAAACATTCGCTTAACACAATTTTGAGGGAGAAATCCAATGCAAATGCAATGGGATGTGATAGTTGTCGGAGCCGGCCCTGCCGGTATGTGCGCAGCCATGCAATGTGCAGATTATGGATTAGATGTGCTGATTGTTGATCGGCAAGCGCAAGCGGGGGGGCAAATCTGGAAAAATGCCGGTTCTGCTTCACTTGAGCAAGTGCAATTTTTGGGACGTGAATACAAGCAGGGCGCAAAGCTTGTGCGGGATTTTATGCAGGCCAAGCTCACTTTTATTCCTAGGGCGCAAGTGTGGCATGTGGACAAAAATACTATTTGCGTAAGTGTTGATAATAAAAGCTATTATTTGATGGCAAAGGCTCTTGTGCTTGCAACCGGCGCAATGGAGCGACCTGCGCCTGTTAAAGGTTGGGACTTACCGGAGGTTATGGGGGCCGGCGCTTGCGACTTACTTTTAAAATCAGCAGGTTTAACTCCTCAAGCTCCTGTAGTTATTTGCGGTAACGGGCCACTTATTGTACAGACTTTGGCACATTTATGTCAGCTTAAAATTCCCGTAGCCGGTATGGTTTTAACGGGCATGTTCCAAAAAAATGCTTGGAATGCTTTCCTTAATTCGCCGAAGATTTTGAGCAGGCCGTTGTATTTTATGCATGGTATAACTTTGTCGTTAACGGCGTTGCTGAAGAAAATTCCCACGTTTTTTAATGCACAGAACATACGCATCAGCGAAGAAGATACTGTATCTGTAGACTTTATGAGCGGCGGTAAAGCCCGAAGTCTCGAAGGGAAAAGCGTGCTTGTGCATGAAGGCATTGTTTCGGAAACACGTATTACCATGCTTGCACAGTGTCGGCACATTTGGAATGCAAACAATCGATATTGGCACGCCACGGCGGATGCGTGGGGGCAAACAAATGTGCAAGGGCTCTTCATTGCAGGCGATGTGGGCGGAGTCGGTGGTGCTGCTGCGGCTCTTTCCACGGGCAGTATTGTGGGGCTTGGCATTTGTTACACACTTGGAAAAATATCGCAAAATGAGCGAGATAGGAAGGTTAAACCTCATCAGCGTAGACTTTTGGGCTGTAAATGGATGCAGGATTTTACCGATGCCCTCTTCAAGCCAAACCCCAGTGCTTTATTGCCTGAAGATGATACTATTGTTTGTAGATGTGAAGAAATCAGCGCAAAAACGCTTAGGGATACCATTGTGAGCGGCTGCTATTCAACAGATGCGGTCAAGGCGCAATGTCGCTGCGGTATGGGCTACTGTCAAGGGCGTATGTGCTCAAGTTCGGTGGCGGAGCTTATCGCAAATGTACATGCCATTCCCCTTGAAAATCTACCGTCCTACACGGCAAGGCCACCACTTTTTCCGTTAAATATGGGCGAATTGGCAGAAATGTCCCTGCCTAATCTCGGCCTATGATTTGTTCCATAATTTTTTAGGCAATTTGATTTTTCTTGGGGAGGAAGCTTTTTGAAAAAGCTCGAAGCGTTGGAAAGCTCCTCTTCCCCCCCCCCACAAAAAATAATGAATAGTTGCTTTTCAGTAGCTACTAAAATGCATTTTTGAGTCTTAGCAGTGCTTCATCAGTTGCGCTTGGGCTTGCAAAGGCGGTAAAGCGTGCGTAGCTTTCGCCACTTGGGCCAAATCCGGCTCCGGGTGTGCATACTACGTGTGCTTTTTCGAGCACTTGCTGGAAGAAATCCCATGATAGCATGTGTTTACCGTCTACCCTTGGAGTGCGAATCCATACATAGGGTGCATGTTCGCCACCATAGACTTCAAGCCCCATATTGATGAGTGTTGTGCGTACTTTGGTTGCATTTTCCATATAACCTTTTATGATTTCTGCAGATTCTGCCAAGCCTTCACTGCTATGCACAGCAGCAGCAGCTTTTTGCACAATATAGGGGCAACCGTTGTATTTGGTGCTTTGTCGGCGGTTCCACATTCCGTGTAAATCGAGTGGTTTACCGTTTACTTGCAGGCTTTTGGGCACAACAGTATAGGCGCAGCGAAGGCCGGTAAAGCCGGCTGTTTTGGAATAAGAGCGAAACTCCACTGCCACTTCTCGTGCGCCCTCAACTTCATAAATGCTGTGCGGCACATCTTCAGATGAAATGAATGCTTTGTATGCGGAATCATATAAAATTATGGCACCGTTTTTGCGAGCATAATCTATCCATGTTTTCAAGGCTTCACGGGAAAGCACAGTGCCTGTGGGATTGTTGGGATAGCATAGATAGATGACATCCGGTGTTTGTTTGGGAAAGTCGGGCACAAAATCGTTTTCGGCCGTGCATGGTAAATAGATAAGCTTATCCCATTGATTTTGTATGTATTTTCCGGTACGTCCGCTCATGGCGTTGGAATCAACATAAACAGGATATACGGGATCGGTGACGGCAATGCGCACATCATCGGCGAAAATTTCTTGGAAATTGCCCACATCGCATTTGGCACCGTCGCTCACAAATATTTCATCGGCGCTAATGTCCATCTTACGTGCAGTATAGTCTGTTTCTGCAATGATTTCACGTAAGAATGCATAACCTTGCTCCGGACCATATCCCTTAAAGTGCGCACTTTCGCTCATTTCGTCCGTGGCTGTGTGCAAAGCCTTGATGACTGCAGGCGTGAGAGGGCGAGAAACATCGCCTATACCAAGAGAAATGGTGCTAATGCTTGGATTTTCAGCTTGAAAAGTGCGTACACGCCGTGCAATTTCTGCAAATAAATATGATCCCGGGAGGTTGGCATAATGTGGATTGACTTGAAACATGATTTTTCCTTTTGTCTTAAAATGTAATGTATTACAACAATAATTCGCCTTCAAAAACAGTAACGGCCTCACCGGTCATAAATATATGATCGTTATCAGCCCAAGTAATATGCAAGCTGCCGCCGAGCAGGTGTATGGTTACATCTCGTTCACATCTTCCAAGGCGAGCTGCCACCACGCCCACGGCACATGCACCTGTGCCGCAAGCTTGGGTTTCGCCGGCGCCTCGTTCCCATACACGCATACGAATATTTTTTTTATCAAGTATTTGGATAAATTCAACATTGACACGCTCGGGAAAAAGAGGGTGATTTTCAATGACCTTTCCGACTTCCGCCAAGGGGAAGGATTGCAAATCTTCGTCCGGCGCAAGCTCAATGACCGCATGTGGATTGCCCATGGAAACACATGATGCTTTATAGGCTTTACCAAGGACTGTGATGTCGATTTCAAGAGCCGTATCGCCGGCATATTCAACGGGAATTTGCTTTGGCACCCACTGCGGCTTACCCATATCCACCGTTGCGCCGGTTACATGTCCGTCTTGCAAAATAAGCTTTATAATCTTAATGCCGGCAAGGGTTTCTACGCTTAGCTCCGGTTTGGAGACAAGCTCATGCTCATAGGCATATTTTCCAACGCAGCGAATGGCATTGCCGCACATTTGCGCCTCACTGCCGTCGCTATTGAACATGCGCATACGAACATCGGCTACTTCCGAAGGGAGAATGAGCACAAGTCCGTCAGATCCAATGCCCTTATGGCGGTCGCTCACCGTAATGGCCAGCTTGTCAGGTTCAGTCACGGGACTTATGCGTGCATCCATATAGACATAGTCATTTCCTGCCCCGTGCATCTTTGTAAACTTCATGTAAACTCCTAGATTTTATTATTTATGGTTGGTAATCCAAGCGTTGAGTCCGCTTAAATCTTCCCCGTATGGGTGCTTTCCATTTTCAAACCTTTTGCCTCGCCCATAAAATTGTGTGCCCACTTCCTCCGCTGCGTGAAGATCTAAATACGCATCACCCACCATGAGCACTTCACTTGGATCTGCTTGCGCCATGCGGACTATGCTTTCAAGCAAGGCCGTTTTTGCAGGCGGTGAACCATAAATTCCGGTGAAATAGTGTGCTATGCCTCGTGCTTCCAGTATATGCGGAAGGTCGGCTTGTGGTGCGCCCGAGCAAACATAAATGGGCATGATAGTATGCCACGTCTTGAGCACTTCTTCAATGCCGGGAACCAATGCGCTTGTCTTAAGTTCGGCATGGGCAAGTTCAATAAATCGCTCATTCCATTCTTCAAGATCAGCGTCTGTGGCTTTTTTCCCAAGGATTTCCTCAAAAAACCAAGCAAATTTAATGTAACGGCTCACGCCTTCGTGCATACTATGGTACATGGCAAGGCGTGTGGCTGCCTCTTGTCCATAGGGAGCGGCAATGCGTTCCATGGCTTTGATTTTTATGTCAATGCTTTCTAAAATGACGCCGTCACAATCTAAAACTAAGCAGCTTATGGGCATGGTAATTCCTTGTAAAAAAACTATATGTTATTGTGTATTATGGGATGTGCCAAGGGAAAAACTGAGCGTTACGTTCAAAGCGCAATTCTTAAATGTTTAAGGCAGCGCAGAGATTATGTACACATTGCCATGTGCATTCATTTGTTTCTTTTGAGGCAGATTTAGTATGCATCACGCTTATCCCTTGTGTCTTGGCATAATCCACATCAACTTGTTGATCTGTGTTTCCATAGACTGAAATAACTTTCAAGCGTGGAGACAGTGCCATAATCGCCGCAGAAATATTGTCCTCCCCCACAATAATTCCTTCGCAATCAGCTATTAGGGATATGATTTCAGGCGGAAGTAATGCTCGCCCACGCGCATTTTGTACGCAGTGCACACCTTTTTCATAGAGGAAGAGTAGGGGGCTTATGTCATCCTTGGCAAAAACTGCCGGAACGATGGCGATTTTCATGTAAAGACCTATAAAAAAAGCCCCAACCATTGGTCAGGGCTTGGGGTTTCAAATTAAGTTTGCTTAGCCAATGAAAGGATTAGCAAAGAGCAAGATGAAGCTTACAACCAAAGCATAAATGGCCAAGGATTCAATGAATGCGAAAGCCAAAATCATGGTACCGGTGATTTTTCCGCTGGCATCAGGGTTACGAGCAACGCCTTCACATGCAGCTTTCAAGCCAAGTCCCATACCAATGCCACAACCGCAAGCGGCAATGCCGATACCAAGCACGGAAGCAAGGGCGGTGAAGCTGATGGATAAAGGATCGCCGGCTGCAAAAGCAAAGGAAGCCATTCCCACAAAAGCCACGGTGCTCAAAGCAATCATCAATAGTTTACGCATGTTAAAACTCCTTAAAATTATTATATGTTTGGGTCCGAAGACCATTCCCCACTATAAATGTATCTTAGTGTGCGTGTTCAAGGGAAGCCTTAATGTAGAACATGGTCAGCATAAAGAACACAAAAGCCTGCATGGATTTCCCTATGAGGAATAATGCATAGATAGGCAAGGAGCCTAATATGGGAGCCATGACAAAGGCTAAGATGATAACAATTTCTTCACCACGAATGTTTCCGAAAAGACGCAAGGAAAGCGATAGGATACGTGACACATGTGAAACGATTTCCAGCGGTAACATAAGCGGAATAAGTGCTTTTGACGGCCCTGTAAAGTGATTTATATAATGCGCGCCCCAGCGTTGTATGCCGATAAAGTTGTAGTACACAAAGACCACCAAGGCCATGGAAACCGTGGTATTGAGATTTGCCGTTGGCGCATCGCAACCCGGGATGAGCCCCATAAGGTTCAAGGTGATGAGATAAATAAATAAAATGGACAAAAGCGGTACGAATTTCTTGCCGTCTTTTTCACCTAAACTTGTACAGACAAAATCATCAATGGTACCTATGACCGTTTCGAAAAAATTCTGCAAACCTCCCGGAACCATGGTGATATTTTTTCGCACCTTGTAGGCGAGATAAAACAACAAAGCCATGCCAAGCCAAGTGAAGAAAACATGTTTAAATTCCACGAGCTGACCACCGATGGTAATCTCGTCCATGCCAAAAATTGTTGAAAATAGAACCGGATGCGGCAATCCACCTGCCATAATGTACACTCCTTACGGCTTAAGCTCGCTTAAAATGTATGCGAGCAAAGGTTGCAAGAGCCAAGACCATACTTGCTGTTACACCACAAACAAGCATTAAGGCCGAGGCCTTCAAAACGACAAAAGCAACATACAACACAAAGGCCGCAATTAGCAACCTTATACTTGAACTAAAAAGTAAGAGAACAAGTTGTCCTCTTTGTCCCTTTGCGGACTGTGCCAGTGAAAATCCAAGCACTTGACCGGAAATTCCCCAAAAAATATGTGCAAATATGGTGACACCCATGGCAAAACTTATGCCGTGCATACTCCATTTTAATGCTATTAATCCCACCATAAAGCAAAGAATAACAAAAACAATTTGTACAACAAGCAGGCGCCGTATTAGGGGGTGATGGAATCCCCTACGCCAAAGCACAGCTTCCAGTGCGTGAAAGCAATGAGCAAAAATATGGTCATTATGATGCGTATATATCACTTATTGCGCCTATTATTCTACTTTATCTTTAATTTTTATCTTTAAATACATCGCTGTTTTGAGGAGAATTTAGGGAATCATCCTCTGTTGGCGTATGTTTTTTTTCTTGTGATATATTTGGCTTTTGCATTTTTTTTAGCATCATTTGCGTATCTCGATACACATTAAGAAATCCTGCCGAAATTCCAACCACAAGGAAAACTAATTTCATCCAAGGGCCTGTGTCAAGCCAATAATCTAAGGCATATCCCATGCCAAATCCCACCAAGGGGCCGCTAACCATGTGCAGGCCGATGGTGCCAGCTGTGGCAAACACCTCTAAGCTATCACTTTTTACTTTTAGTTTTTGCCCTAAGCTCATATAAAATAGCCTAAATAATTTTCTACTCTTTTAGCTACAAGTATTAACCTTGTGAGAAATAACACATGAGAGCCGTAGTAGTCAAGCTTTTATTATAAGTTGAAGCGAAAATGCTAATAAATACACCGTAACATGTTCATAAGAATATTTAAACTACTCTTTGTAAATTATTCTTTCGTGAGAACAAGTACGGCATCTTCGCCATCTTTTTCGCTCACCAAGACATTTACATGTTCATGCACGCTAGTTTTTATGGTTATGCCCACATAATCTGCCATAATGGGAAGCTCTCTATGTCCCCTGTCCACAAGAGTTAGTAACTCTACCTTTTTTGGACGCCCATAGTCAAGTAAAGCATCAAGGGCAGCACGAATGGTGCGTCCGGTAAAGAGAACATCATCGACTAAAATTGTATTCATTCCTTCGATATCTTTGGGGATATTTGATTGTCCGATTTGTGGTTTTGCATCAAGGCTTGTCCAATCGTCACGGTATAAATTTATGTCTAGGGTTCCAAGAGATATGTTGCACTGTGTTTTTGCCATTAAAATTTTTTGCAAACGCTTTGCAAGGTCGGCACCGCGTCTTTGGATGCCAACAAGCATGAGATTCTCATAAACATCATGTTTTTCCAAAACAACCAGTGCTAATCCGTCCAAAATATGCTCTATTTCTTGAGCTTGTAAAACCACTCTGCTTTCCATGCTATGTTTCTCCGTTTGTTTGAAATTTTATAGATTGTGAACATGTTTTAAGTATATACTATCGAGACTTAAATTTTGCAAGGGTATCATTATGTGATTTTCTTCCATTGACAAATGTTCAATCAGTGCTTAGCTTCAATCGACTAAATAACAGGAGGCCATTTATGGTTGATTTAACAGAAGGCGCTCGCAAAGAGCTTGAAGCATACTTTGCAGATAAAGAAAAAGGATCCATTCGCATTTACTTAGCTCCGGGCGGTTGAAGCGGCCCACGTTTAGCTTTGGCTCTGGACGAGCCAACCGATGAAGATAATTCCTTTAATGTTGACGGTTTTACTTTTTGCATTAACAAAGAGCTTTTAGAGCAAGTTGAGGGCGTTACCCTTGATTTTGGTTATATGGGTTTTGCTATTAATCCCACAAAGCCCTTGCCTTCCAGTGGTGGAAGTTCCTGCGGTGGTTGTGCAGGTAGTTCCGGTTGCGGAAGTTAACCTTACTCTTCGGTGACTGTGTTAACAGTCCGTTGAAAAAGGGCAAACTACTGCGTCAAAATTTCAAACGCAAACTGCTCATGTATGTCTATATACACTTCGCACCTTGCGTTTGAATTTTTCCTTGTATTTCACCCTTTTTGAACGAACTGTAGTTAGTTGAAAAAGCACCATTTACTGCGTCAGTTAAACAATCCAAACTGCTCATGTA
>CAYJHK010000065.1:0-9614 GCA_964369515.1 uncultured Desulfovibrionaceae bacterium | reverse complement strand
AAGGGTTTTCCTTCCCCCCAGATAAAAAAGTAGCTGACTAAAGGCAATAGCCACGTATCACAAATTAGAATGCCTTGATTTGCCGAAATGGAGTGCCTTTTTGCGCTTTACACAAAATCCTTGCCAATGTAAACAATTGAGCGTATTTTACATTCAAAAAGGTGGGGATATTATGCAATATAGACAAAAACGGTCGCTTGGCCAAAAGGCGAAGGATAAAATCAAACAAATGGCTTTGGAGGGGCGGTTCATTGAAGGTGAGCGTATAGGCGAAGATCGCCTTGCCGCTGAACTTGGAATCAGTCGCACCCCCTTGCGTGAAGCTTTACACCGCTTGGCTCAAGAAGGTGTTTTGGAGAAAAGACCTACCGGCGGCTATATGCTGCGCAGTTTGGATACAACGGAAATCGAAGACGCCATGCGCATTCGCTCCATGCTCGAAAGTTTTGCTGCTTCGCTTGCCGCAGCACGAGCCAGTGCAGAGCAGAAACAGGCGTTGCAAGAAAATTTGCAGCATTTTAACGAAGCGAAAAATGCTATGGATATCAATTCATTAATTCAGCTTAATGAAAACTTTCACTCTCTGCTACGCGAATGCGCCAACTCTCCATTACTTATTCAGCTTCTCGCCGGACTCGATGGCGTTATTGACCGCCTCCTGCGCCCTATTATTTCCGCCCAAGAAGTGCAATGGTCAGATGCCGACCATTCAAAAGTTTATGCATACATCGAAAAGGGAGATGCCGCAGGGGCAAGTGCCGCCATGCAAGAGCATATTGCCCACGCTCAAAAATGCTTACATGCATACCTTGAGAAACACAAAAAAGCCTAGAATGAGTCGTGATTACCTTCAGATGAACCTTTCACAGAGTATTATGGTTCAGCGCACTATTCCGTAGTTCTGGTAACTTCGATGACATTGGGGATTTTATTTATTTCCTCAATCAGTTGGTAGAGTTGATCCACATTGCAAACTTCAACCACCATATCAATGAACAGTCGTCCGTCCACTGTATCGTGCGCACGCATTTCCGCAATGTTCACCCCTCCCTTGGCAAAGACAAGCGTCACCTTCGCCAGCATACCCTTTTCGGTTCGAGCCGTAATATGTATGCGAGATTGATACGGATCCGAGCTCTCCTCGCCATCCCAATGCACTGAGAGCAGTCTCTCCGGTTCCATATTGGCCACGTTTATGCAATCGCTACGGTGCACGCTGGTACCAAAGCCACTGGTAATATAGCCGATAATGGCATCACCGGGTACAGGATTACAGCATTTTGCATAGCGCACGAGCACACCATCAACGCCGGAAATGCTGATACCATCGGGCTTCTTATCCTTGGGAGGTTTTGTCTTTGTCTTGGCTTTTTCCTTAGTATTTTCTTGTCCCACCGCCTCAGGATGGAGCACTGCATAAAGTTTATTGAGCACCTTTCGTGGGGTGCTGTGCCCATAACCCACAGAAGCAAAAAGGTCGTCAACATTTTCAAAATTCATATCGGAAGCCACAAGCCCAAGCTGCCCGCTTTTCAAAGCCTTGGACACATTCAAGCTGAGCTTGCGCCCTTCTTTTTCGAGCATTTCCTTACCAAGCCGCAATGCACGGGCACGCTCTTCGGTGCGTAGGTAATGCTGGATACGGCTACGAGCCTTGGCCGTTTTGACCATTTTGAGCCAATCACGGTTGGGATGTCGTGATTGATCGGTGAAAACTTCAACAATATCACCATTTTTTAGGGGAGTACCCAGAGGCACAAGTTTACCGTTGATTTTAGTTCCGGCGCAGTGATGCCCGACCTTGGTATGAATATGAAAGGCAAAATCCAGCGGCGTTGCGCCTTCAGGCAGCTCTTTCACATCACCCTTGGGCGTGTACACAAAGACCTCATCCTTGAAAAGGTCAAGGCGCAATGAATGCATAAACTCCTTGGAGTCGGACTCATCTCGCTGGCGTTCAAATATTTCTCGAAGCCAAGTAAATTGCTCTAAATCCTTGGGATTGACTTTCTTCTTTTCTTTATAAAGCCAATGGGATGCCACGCCGTGTTCGGCCTGATTGTGCATTTCTTCCGTTCGGATTTGTATTTCTATGCGCTCACCTTCAGGGCCGATGACCGTGGTATGTAAACTTTGATAGCCGTTGTTTTTGGGCATGGAAATATAATCTTTAAATCTGCCATGCACGGGGCGCCATTTGGAATGCACAAGCCCAAGCACGGCGTAACAGTCACGAACGTCTTGAACCAGCACACGAAAAGCCATGATATCATGCATTTCATCAAGGGAAAGCGACAACTGCTGCATTTTTTTATGAATGCTGAATTTGTGCTTTATGCGTCCGCTCACCGACCCCTTGATACTGTTTTGAGCGATAAGATCTTCAAGGCTGCGCACAACCTTGTCAATGATTTTACGCTCCACCACCTGATTGTCTTCAAGCCACGCCGTTATTTGCCCATAAATATCGGGACGCAGATACTTAAAGCTTAAGTCTTCCAGAATCTGCTTCACCCTATGCAAACCGAGACGATTGGCAAGGGGAGCATAAATATCCATGGTTTCTTGTGCAATACGCCGTTGTTTGTGGGATTTTTGAAAATCCAGCGTGCGCATATTATGAATACGGTCGGCAAGTTTCACCATGAGCACCCGTATGTCATGGCTCATGGCAAGAATCATTTTCCGAATATTTTCCGCTTGGGCATCTTCTTTGGATTCAAAGGTAATCATGCTGATTTTCGTGACACCGTCCACTATATCCGCCACTTCTTCGCCAAAAAGCTCATCTACCTCTTCAATGCTGGCCTTGGTGTCTTCCACAGTATCATGTAAAAGCCCGGCCACCACCGAGGCTTCATCAAAGCCAAGCTCCGCCAGCGTATGCGCCACAGCCAAGGGATGCGACAAGTAAGGCTCACCGGACAGGCGAGTTTGCCCTGCATGAGCAGAAGCCGCATATACGTAAGCTTTTTGTACAAGCTCAACATTTGCTTCGGGATTTTGCGCCACAAGGCTGTCCAAAATTTCTTGGATTCGTATCATAATATCAGCATCACCTTATTTGTGTAAAATTGAGCAGTCACCCAATTATTTATTTTAATTTATCAAAGCATTACCGGTTTTTATTCCGAGGTAAAGCGTTGTAATTTCTTAGGAACCCACCATTTTTCAAAATTATACATAATACCTGCCAGCTCCGGCTTTATCCCCTGAAAACGCTTATGCACCACCGGAAGACTGTAGGGCACAAATAAAAAACAATAGGGCTGTTCTTCGGCCAAAAGTTCTTGCAAGCGCAAATATAACTCACGCCTTTTATGCATATCCGGTGTTGATCGCCCTTCTTCAAGGATTTTATCAAGTTCCGGATGTGTAAAGCGGGTAAAATTCAAGCCGCCGGGTTTGGCCTTGGACGAGTGCCAAATATCATAAAGATCGGGATCCGGTGTCATGGTCCATGCAAGTATAACGGCATCAAATCGCCCCGTATCCACAAATTCCTTGATAAAGGCCGCCCACTCCACTGTGCGAATTTGCGCTTTAATGCCCACCGCCTTTAATTGACTTTGAATGACAATTGCGGTGAGCATACGTTGTTCGTTACCTTGATTAGTGAGTATAGTAAAGTCAAAACTTTTCCCATCTCTATCAATGATACCGTCTCCATTGCTGTCGGCAAAGCCTGCCTTGCGCAAAAGCTCCTTGGCCAAAGCCACATCATGCTTTGGAGGAGCCAGCTCTTGATGGTACACAAAGGAGCCGGGCTTATATGGCCCAAAGGATGCAATGCCCTCACCCATGAGCACACCCTTCACTATGCCTTCACGATCAATGGCGTGAGAAATGGCACGTCTGACCAGCACATCTTTGAAAAACGGATGCAACATATTAAAACCAAGGAAAAGATACGAGGAAGCAAGATACCTATATTTACTATAGTTTTCATCCCAAAATTTCCCCTTGGTTTGACGCAAATATTGCTGCGGAGTTAAATTCATCATGTCAAGTTTTCCGGCACGGGTTTCGAGGAACATGGTGGAAATATCGGGAATAATACGAAATACAATTTCCTGAATGTTAGGCATACCCTTAAAATACGTTGGCGAAGCCGTCAATGTGATACTTGAGCCGGCAACCCATGATTTTAAGCGATAAGGGCCTGCGCCCATGGGCTTGCGTGAAAAAGTTGTCTTTCGTAAATCTTGACCCTCCAGAATGTGCTTTGGCAAAATGGCTCCCATCCAAGCGGTAAGTGCGCCGGAAAAGTACGCTGCATAGCGTACCTCAAAGGAGTATTTACCGGTTTTGCGAAATTCCTTTACTTGCAAAAGGTCTTCAGCATAGGGTGAGGCTGTATTGGGATCTGTAACAATTTTCCATGTAAATTCCACATCATCGGCGGTAAGCTCAACGCCATCTTCCCATTGAATACCCTCGTGTAGCTCAAAACGCAGCAATGTACCGTTTTCTTCCAGACTGTATGATTTGGCAGCATAGGCTTCTATGCGTAAATCCTTATCATAGCGAAGTAAAGAAATATAAAGCAAATCAGACACTTCATGCGAACTTGCATCCGTTGCAAGATAGGGGATGAGATTTGACGCTTCTCCTATGCTTCCGGTCACATATCGCCCCCCATGCACAGACTTTGATTGAACTATCAACGTTTGCATTTTTTTCTCTTGCGCACTCGCTATCATTGGAGTATAGTTCATCATAAAGCCTAAACATACGCTGCAAAGGATTGCAACGTTTACTATTTTTTTAAGAGCTTGCTGTGGGGTTACATTCATATGCCATACCTTTGAGTTTTGTTATTCATAAAGTTCATGTGTATTTGTTGCATGATAATAACTTGTAATGATAATCTTAGCAAAGGATTTATGGTCTTGTTTTTAGGTTATCGACGTGGTGCCGTAACTTTATCAGCTTATTGAAAAGTCGATTGCTTAATGGGTATGGTCGGTAGCGCTGACGCTTATTCTTCTTACATAATTGAAACAATGATTGCGCAAAAGCAAACCTTAGGAGTTCTTCAGCATGACAAGAGCTGAAAAAAATGCGGTACGCACACTCGTACATAATTTCTTATTGGACACAGTTCCCGAATATATTCGTGACAGCGGGCAATATATTTTGTCTGAAGGTGGTCTACAAAAAATAAATATCACCCACGAGGCAAATCTCTGGAAGATAGAAGGTACCGTGCAAGGAGACGATTTTCAAGTGTATGCTCCGGTGCTTAATGTTAACACCGAAGATTATACAATAAAATCGCAGTGTAATTGTTCTGACTCCTTTACATCGGTGTGTCGACATGCCGCCGCCATTGCCTTGCAAATTCTTACAGATTTACAAGAAGATGATTCTCTCGAAGAGCGCATACCTCAACGGGCTGAATGGAAACAAAGTTTTCGTTCCTTTTTTTCCACAGAAATGGAGCCGGAGCCCGGGCGTCATTATCTTATTTTTCGCTTCTATCCGGAACCCGGTCGCCTTGCCGTAGCCTTTTTCCGTGGTCGTCAAAATAAAACCGACATATCTTCGGTACATGCGGAAATAACCCTTGAGCAAATTATCCGTAACCCCGAATGGTGCGAACTTTCTCCTCAACTGACTGATGTTGCAAAACAAATTGGACAACATCAAGACTATTACGGACATAGGGTGGAAATCCCCGAAGGTCTTGTTTCATGGTTTTTTTGGACCATACGCAATGAATATTATCTCTACTGGCGTGACACAGACCATAAAAGCTTTATAGAAAATACGCACTTTGTACTGAAATTAAAACCGGAAATCAGCGATGATGGGCTGTTCTTTTCTGTCTTGCTCATCCATGAAGGCAGACCGCCCATTTCGCTTATGCAGCAAGGTGCGGCGGCCTATTCCGATGATGATCATGACGATGAAATTACTTTTCATGGGCAAATACCCATATGGGTTTGCTACAATAAGAATTTTTTCCCTGTGCAAACAGGACTGCATCTACCCTTGGTCTACGATCTTCTTTACGCACGTCCCGTGGTGCCTCAAACAGAAGTATCGGAATTTTTAGACAGAGTTTGGACACGCCTTCCCAGCACAAATCTTTACGAACCGGAAGAGTTTTTAGAAAGCATGGCTCCCATTTTTCAGCCTGCTACATATAATCCCAAACTGTTTTTAGATGAGGAAGGCAGCCTTCTCACCCTTGAAATAGAAAATATCTACGAAACCATACATGGCGAGTTTTTACTCAATGGGCCAAATCCGGATTTTCAAACCGGATCCTACTATTATGACCATTCAACCTTTCTTGTGCAAAGGCATCAAAACGAAGAATCTGAACTTCTGGACACCTTAAATTCCATGGGTTTTCAACAAAGAAGTAATCGCCTATGGTTTTTAGAACCGGAAGAAGCCATTGCCTTTCTCTTGGATTCATACCCTAAACTACTTGAAATGTATAGAGTTTACGGTGAAAAGGCTCTTTCACGCTATAAGGTGCGCACTTCCCAGTCAGTCATTACAGCCTCTGTGGAAAGTGACGAAAAAGATAAATGGTTCTCACTGGATATTAATATTGAATATGACGGTCAATCCGTTTCGCTGGAAAAAATTTGGAAAGCATGGACGAAGGGTAAGCGGTATGTGCAGTTAAAAGACGGTGCGTATACAAGCTTGCCGGAAGCATGGCTTGAAAAAATGGCGCATAAATTGCAAGCGCTGGGCTTTGATCCATCCAAGCCGCCTCAGACAAAGTTTAAGCAATATGAAGCCCCCATTCTCGATAATATATTGGAAGATTTCCCCACGGTAAGCACCGATTCCTTCTGGAATAATTTACGTGAAAAGATCCGTGATTTCCGTGAAGTGCGACCCATTGAAGCTCCTCAAGGGCTCAGAGCCGACTTGCGCACGTATCAAGTTCAAGGCATTTCATATTTGAACTTCCTTTCCGAATATAGTTTTGGCGGTATTTTAGCCGATGAAATGGGACTGGGAAAAACTGTTCAAACTCTTGCTTTCATACAATATATGATAGAACAGAACTATCATGGGCCAAACCTTATCATTGTACCTACGTCCGTACTTCCCAACTGGGATAGAGAAGCCGAAAAATTTGTTCCGCAAATGCGCCGCTTAATAATTTACGGTACACGGCGTGAAAACTTGTTTAAGCAAATTCAAGATTCGGATCTTGTGGTGACAACATACGCCCTTTTACGTCGAGATTTGGAAGAATTTGAAAAATTTGAATTCAACTCAATTATATTGGACGAAGCACAAAATATCAAAAATCCAAACACCATAACTGCTCGTTCGGTGCGCAATATCAATGCTCGTATGCGCCTTTGCCTATCAGGTACGCCCATCGAAAATAATCTTTTTGAACTATGGTCGCTCTTTGAATTCCTCATGCCGGGCTTTTTGGGCTCACAGCACTCTTTCCAGCGTGGCATCGTTAAGCCCATTAAGGATGGCGATGTGGAAACACTGGAATTTTTGCGCACAAGAGTTCGCCCATTTATTTTACGGCGTACAAAATCCGAAGTCGCCAAAGACTTACCGCCCAAGGTGGAAAGCGTTACTTGTTGCGCTTTGGAAGAGGCTCAAGCAGAGCTGTATGCTGCGCTTGCGCATAAGCTTAAAATGCAAGTACTTGCCGACGTTGACGAGAAAGGTATCGGCAAAAGCCAGATGTCCATCTTGGATGCCTTGCTCAAGCTTCGCCAGATCTGCTGCCACCCACGCCTCTTAAAGATTGATATGCCGGGCTTTTCCACCAACTTACCCTCAGGAAAGTTTGACGCATTTAAGAGCATGGTTACGGATATTGTGGAAGGCGGTCATAAGGTTCTTGTATTTTCACAGTTTGTGCAAATGCTGCATATCATCAGACAGTGGCTACAAGCTGCCGATATTCCCTTTTGCTACCTTGACGGTGCGTGTAAAAATCGCTTCGAACAAGTGGATATTTTTAATAATGATGAAAATATACCTATTTTCCTTATCTCACTTAAGGCCGGTGGTACCGGATTAAACCTTACCTCAGCTGATTATGTTATTCACTATGACCCATGGTGGAACCCGGCTGTGGAAAATCAAGCCACCGACCGCACACACCGCATCGGGCAAACAAAACAAGTATTTTCTTACAAGCTTATTTGCCAAAATACTGTTGAAGAAAAAATACTTAAATTGCAGGAAGCTAAGCGTGGAGTGGCAGAAGCCATCATTCCCGGACAAGACACCATGCAGTCTTTGACAAGGGAAGATTTGGAAATGCTTTTCGAGGTGTAAATGTAGCAATTTCAAAGAATTATATGTGTGAATCAAATCATGAGAAAATTTTTCTCGCAAGTATAATGTCCGGATAAGTTTTTAATTTTGGCATTATACTTGCTAATGAAATAGCCGTATGAAGTAGTCGTATGGAGCAGTCATGTGAATCAATAGGATAATCACTGATAAATCAGTTTTTATGGTATCATCATTATAAGGAGATTGAATTTTGAAGGCTTTAGTTAACATTTTTGTGGGCGTTTTTGTTCTTTGTTTTTTACACCTAAGCTCAGCGGAAAGTATGGCAGATGTGAAGGCTCGTGCAGCAATATTAATGAATATGTCAAACGGACGCATTTTATATAAACAAAACCCTTATATGCCAATCCCTCCTGCATCCCTAACTAAGGTTATGAGCATGTTCGTCACCTTTGATATGGTAAAGGATAATAAAATTTCATTAAATAAAACGACGAAAATCAGTCCAAACGTCGCTAAAGTCGGCGGTTCAAAAATGAAACTCAGAAGGGGCGAAACCGTTTCCATTGAAAAACTTCTTCTTGGTATGGCTGTTTCCTCAGGGAATAATGCATCCTCCGCCTTGGCTCAAAGTGTGGCAAAGGACAATAAAACATTTGTTAACCTCATCAACCAAAAAGCACGAAAGTTAGGTATGAAAAACAGTGCATTCAAGACTCCACACGGACTTCCGGCTAAGGGGCAATATACAACAGCTTACGATATGTTGAAAATGGCTCGTAGCTATATGCGAGCACATCCATCGGCTATGAGCTTTCATAATACGCGCTCATTTAAACACAATGATAAAGTGCATCGCAATACCAACAGACTCTTGGGACACGTCAATGGAATGAATGGACTCAAAACCGGGTACACTCGTGCCTCCGGCTTTAACCTCATCTTTACCGCCGAACGTAATGGCGTGAAATTACTTGGCGTTATTCTCGGTGGCTCAAGCCGTGCAGGCCGTGATAAAGAAGTTGTTAAACTCATCGAAGCAGGCTTTGCCACTCCAAACTCTTCGGCACAAGTGGCACGTGCTTTAAATCAAAAAAATTACAAAAAAACTCACTGGTAAACATATTTTCAAAATATTTGATAAATACATCAATCTTAGCTGCTTGAAAAATTGAATAAACAGTGAAATCTAATTGATTTGAAAACTTTGAAGCGCAATCCTTCTCTTAAGTAGTATAAATTATTAAAATTTATGCAAAGAAAAATTCCGGACATTAAATATTGACAAACTTTAAATTTTAAGGCAAATCAATATCACGCCAACTTAGCTCAGATGGTAGAGCAACTGATTCGTAATCAGTAGG
>CAYJHK010000064.1:0-9630 GCA_964369515.1 uncultured Desulfovibrionaceae bacterium | reverse complement strand
GGGCTTTTTTTGTGCCTAAAATATCCCTAAAAAGGGACAGTTAAAGTACAGTTTTTGTCATAAAGTATACCAACTTTTTACAGGAGTTACTTTATGACATCTTTATTTATCGAAAGTCTTTCCAAAAACTTACCCCCAACTTTTAGCAGAGCCGTAGCCGCCGAGCATCTCAAAGGCATTTTCAGCAAACAGACTTTAGCAAATATTGATTGCAAAGGTGAGGGGGCACCATCGGTTCATGTGGGGCGAACAGTTTGCTATGAAAGGGAATCTTTTCTTGCATGGCTTGAAGGGCGTATGCAAGCACGAAAGTCCGGTAAAGTAGGAGCGTAGCTATGAAATGCGAAACCCCTCACATCGAAACGCAAGGGGCAAAAAATTGTCTAACCGGACAAGCTCACTTTGCCCAAAATCCGCCACAATGTCAAACTTTTTGTAAAGATTGCAGTCACTTCAAGTGCACCGAGATTGACAACGGAAAAATTTTACGCATTGAGTGCCGTCTATTTGAGAAACATGCCGAGCCTTATGACCCAGCTTGTTTATTTTTCAACGCAAATTTTGAACTTGCTTGCAATGATTGCGTATATTTAAGAGTTATTCCAAGACCCCGAAAAGATAAAGTCTTTTGTTGGTTGGACGGTGAAAAAGCTATTGTCACACAAAGGGCTTGCCACAATTTTTCCGAGGTGATGGGCTATGAATAATTTTTTAGAACAATGCAAAGCCAAGGCCGCTGAAATCGGTGTATTGCTTGACTCACCAATAGCCGATGGACAGCTCCACCGCTACGGAACGAGTGAAAAACCAAACAGCAAAGATGGTGCAGCGATTATTTACAATGACGAACCCCTTTCTATGTGGGCGAAAAGTTGGCACACAGGCGAAGAGATAACTTGCACCGCCAAGCCGGAGGGCACAATGTCCAAAGCCGAACGCCGCATCTTCAACGAGCGAGTCGTCAAGGAAAAGGCACAGCGTGAAGCTGACCGCCAGCAGAGACACAATGAAGCCGCACAAAAAGCGCAATGCATCTTGAGTCAAGCACAAGCCGCTGACGACAGTCACCCGTATTTGCAAAGAAAGCAAGTACCGGCTTTGGGTGTAAAATTAAGTCGTGACGGTTCGCTCATGGTTCCGGTATTCAATGAAGAGGGCAAGGCGCAATCATTGCAATTCATTAACGAAAACGGCGACAAGCGTTTTCTTGCCGGTGGTAAAATAGACGGTGGATTTTTCCCCATTGCCGCCAAAAATGGAAGCACAAGCGAAACCCTTTGTATTGCCGAAGGTTATGCCACCGCCGCCAGCATTCACGAGGCTACAGGCTACGCC
Organism: uncultured Desulfovibrionaceae bacterium; assembly: GCA_964369515.1. Classification (GTDB taxonomy): domain Bacteria; phylum Desulfobacterota; class Desulfovibrionia; order Desulfovibrionales; family Desulfovibrionaceae; genus CAYJAD01. Next base: position 8,295 of record CAYJHK010000064.1, on the reverse strand, counting down.
GTTTTGATTACCTTAAATGCCGGAAATACTGAATCCGTGGCGAAAATGGCAAGGCGTAAATATCCGGAACGTAAAATTATTATTTGTGCCGACAACGACTTCAAAGAAGGTAGCAGCCAAAACGTGGGCATTGAAGCAGCCACCAAAGCCGCAAAAAGCACAAACTCATTGCTTGCCGTTTGTCCGCTTATTGATGATAAGAAAGCTGATTTCAATGACCTGTATATTGCCCAAGGCCTTGAAGCTGTGAAAGATTGCATTGATAAGGCAGTAAGTCCCCATGAAATGCCGCAAGTACAAAGCGAAGCTAAGCCGCCTTTATGCGTTGTTGACTTGGAGGAGCTTTTAAGCCGTAGCGTTCCGCCAAGGAATTATTTGCTGGATCCCATCATACCGGAACAAGGTCTTTGCATGATTTTTGCCGAAAGGGGAGTAGGTAAAACTTTCGCCGGCTTGAATATCGCTTACGCCGTAGCCGCAGGCGGAAACGTGTTTTCATGGAATGCTAAACAGCCAAACCCGATTCTATATGTGGATGGTGAAATGCCGTTTAATGCCATGCAAAGCCGTATAGCCGGTATTGTCTCAAATACGGAGCTGGAGCCACAAAAAGGCTTTTTTAGGGTACTCACACCCGACTTGCAGCCTGATGACAGTCCCATGCCTAATCTTGCCACCAAGGAAGGGCAGGCAGCACTTGAGCCGCATTTGCAAGGCGTGAAGCTTTTAGTGCTGGATAATTTAGCCACCCTTTGCCGAAACGGACGCTCCAACGATGAGGAAAGCTGGCTACCGGTGCAAGAATGGATTCTCACTTTACGCCGCCGAGGCATATCGGTCTTGCTTATCCATCATGCCGGCAAGAACGGAGGACAGCGGGGCACGTCCGCCAAAGAAGACATACTGGACACTGTCATTCAACTACGCAGACCCAATGACTACAGTCCGGAACAAGGCGCACGTTTTGAAGTCCACTTGACCAAAGCAAGAGGCATTGTGGGCGATGCCGCAGAACCTTTTGAAGCACAGCTTATCACCAATGACGGTGTAAGCACTTGGACAGTAAAAAGCATTGAGGACAGCCGAGCGGAACAAATACGCTTACTTGCCGATGAGGGCTTGAATATGCGTGAAATTGCCGAGGAAATGGGCATTTCAAAAAGTGCCGTTAGCCGGTTATGCAAAAAACTTGACATTACCACCAAGGGGAAAAAATGACAGCTCCACAGTCTGAAAAAAAGTTTGTCCCACTGTCCCACTCCTTAAGGGACGGGACAGCGGGACAAGGCACACAAAAGCGGGACAGCGCATGGGACAAAAGCGGGACAAGTTCACTTAAACTATTGGCATGTAAGGTTTTAGAGCGGGACAAGGTGCGGGACAAGAGCGGGACAAAGTCAAAAAAAGAGTGGGACAAAGCACCCCAAAAAACACCCTTTTGTCCCACCCCTCAAAATGGTGAAAAATCACAAAACGAGGTCAAACCTTGGTACTTGAAGCAACCCAGTAAATGTCACAGCTGCATTCACTGGAAACCCACAGGCAAGCAGTGCTACTGGATAGGCGAATGCATTCTTGACGGGGCAGAGGTGAGCATAAATTCCAAGTGTCGCTTCACATTTACCGAACAGCCAGCACGGCAGTCAAGCGAGGTGATCCAATGAAAATCTTAATCGACAGTAGAGAGCAAGCACCGTACACATTCACCGCCAAGCAGTATGAGGGCACAAGCACCGCCGCCGCTACCCTCACCACGGGCGATTATTCCCTTGCCGGCTTTGAAAATAGCATAGCTTTGGAGCGTAAAAGCCTTGATGACCTCACCGGAACCCTCACCACCGGACGTGACCGCTTTCAACGTGAATGTCAAAGGGGGCGAGGACTGGCATATTTTGGGCTTATCATTGAAGCCAGCCTTGAGGACGTGCGCCGACATAATTACCGTTCTAAGATGACGCCTCAATCCTTATTGCAAACACTAGCCGCCTTTTCGGTACGCTATGGGCTTCATGTCCATTGGTGCGGTAATCGTGAAGGAGGCGAGTATATGACTTATTCCTTATTGCAAAAATATTTGAGGGAACAGCAACGCACTTTTGAGGCATTGCAAAAACACATGGAGGCGAGCGCATGACCGTTAAAACACCGTCAGGAAACCGTGACAAACAGGGACGCTTTACCAAGGGGAATAAAGCCAGCACCGGCAGAGTGAAAGGCAGCCGCAACCATGCCACCACCGCCGCCTTGGAACTGATGAACGGACAACTTGAGCGCATCACCCAAGGCTTAATTGACGCAGCACTTGACGGAGATGTGACCGCCACCAAGTTTATTTTTGATAAGTTGATTGCTCCATGCCGTGAAAATCCATTGCCGGAAATTGCATTGCCAAGCGTGACCAGTGCCGCCGACATGCCAAGCCTCACCGCCGCCATCATCGAAGCTGTGGCAAGTGGGGAACTTTTACCATCACAAGCAAGCGCACTGTCAAGCCTTGTGCAAAACCACGCCAAGGCACTTGAATTAACGGAATTGGAACAACGCATAACCGCACTTGAAAACAAACAAAAATGAGGTAAGATATGAGCTTGAAGCACAGATTAAACGCCTTAGAACGTCCACAGCACAGGGGAATTATTGACGTTGCAACCTTGCAAGCACGAGGGGCAGCCGTTGCCTCTGGTGATACCATACCCATGAGCTGTGAAGAACTTACTGACTTAGGGCAGAAACTTTTTAACCGTCCACCGCACAAACTAGCCCTTGAGGTAATTACAAACCGCTATGAGGTGACAGTATGACAGCACTTGAAAGACGCTTAACGAAATTAGAGGAAGGACTAAACCAGCTGCAGGGGAGAACACACCATGTCTGGTTAAACGAAGGTGAAGAACATCAACCACCGCCGGACTTCCAATTCGGTGACGAGATTGTCTATATCAGATGGGAAACAGACGAAGACTCACCCGGCACAGAATAACCAACCTTTAACCCATGGAGGATATACTATGGACGCTTTACAAAACAACCCGGCAAATAAAGAAATCCAAGACGGCACACTTGAGGCAATCGCTATCAACCTTTCTGAACATCGGCGTATTGTGGAATTTACAAGAGAAGTGCTTGAGACATGCGAAACAGTACCGGACGGACTTCTTTCAACCCTTGCCTTGCTTGCGGAGGATATGAAAGCAAACGTTAATCAATTGTGTGAACTGAAAACAAGCCCCGCCGTTTAATGGTGACCAAGCCCTGACGCTGACGCCGAGGGGCTTTTTCGCCACTGTGGAGAATCCAAAACGAATAGTTTAACAATTTTAAATAGTTAGAGGGCGAGAATTCTCGCTCTCCTAAAACTTCCCTACCTACGAGTCATAAAAAATGGTATTGTGCCTTAAAATGGAAATATGGACGTTTTGTTTTGCAGATACTCCACAAGCACACCCTTTGCCGGGCTTCCCCCCCCCATATGAGCGACAAAGCACCCTGCAGAGGAAAAGCAAACAGGTGCGATTTAAAATCACACCTGCCTAAGCAATGGTTACCCAGCCACCATCGAAAACTCGACAGTGAACCCCCACTTTTGGGGAGTGGAATCACCGAAGGCCGAAATCTTGACTCACACCTTGCCGAGGAAAAAATCCACCCCCACCCCTCAAGGCACAAGCCGAACCATCATTAACTTTCATTCCGTGTAACTCGAAATAGCGGGGCAGGAGCGGGGCAAACAGCACATACACGAAAAAAGGACTTAAAGCTTTTCACTCTAAGTCCTTGAAATTTCTGGTGGAGGTGGAGGGAATTGAACCCACGGCCTCTTGAATGCCATTCAAGCGCTCTCCCAACTGAGCTACACCCCCATTTGGTGTGATTTGAATCTGCCTTAAGTTGTGAGGTTTGTCAACAGAAAAAATACCCTCTATGATTTTTTTTCTCTGGCTAAAGTTTTAAGACGTGCATTCAACTTGAAAGTTCTACTGTCTTAGCCCATATATTTCACAAATATCTTAAAAAAAAGTGGCAATTTCTTGTGTTTCTTGGCATGTTTTGGTTATCTACACTAAAACACAACACAAGGGATCGCCACGACAAGGTGTACATCTTCTTCAATCAAATTTGCAGTACAAAAAAAACGCAAAAACGAGGCAATGTTCAGCTCGAAATCCATTTCCTCTGACGGTGGTTTGCTTCAGCTTGCAAATCAGAAAGTTTAGTTGTTGAAAAAAGCTGTATCTCTACGCTTTTCGAACAAGTGCAAGCAAATGGCGTGCCAATCAACTGAGGATACTTTTGTCGGCACTTTCATAACATTGCTGAATGTTATTCGTAAAAACGGACTTGATCCTGCGCAGAAAAATGGAGTCGCCATTAAGCGAAAAGGTTCAAAAGCATTTCCATCAAGCTGTGTTGAGGGAACACTCATTTCAAAGTGCTTTCATCCGGACTGTAACCAAAAGTTTAAAGGCATTTTTTCCAACTCACCAAGGGCAATTGCTTCGTTTCCGTCTTCGTGTCGGCATATTTCGTTCGCTGCAAAAGTCAAGGGACGTTCGTTCCTCACTTAACCCTTTGATTTTTTAACTCACTTCCTATTTTGACACTCAAGACGGTACAAAATGTTTTTTGCCTTACAAGCGGAAAAAATCTTGCAAGGCCCTCAAAATCGCACAAAAACCAGCAACCCGTACCTTTTGAAAATCTGCTACCGCAGAATATTAAAAGCACGGCCTGTGGCAAAAAATCAACTTTTGAGTTAAGTAATTGTAAAAATTTACTTTACAATTACTGAAAAACTTAAGCAGCAACGAAATTTTTATATGTTAATGAGAATTATTAACACATTCGGAATTATGTGCTTAACTCACAAATCATGTGGAAAAAATTTAAAATGTATGAATATTAGTTTACAAAAAGTAAAAAAAATCATATTATGTTCTTGTTTATGCGTTCAAAAGATGCTTTTCTTTAGAATTTACAGTTAATTCATATATGGGTTTTGTCTTACCCCAGACTTTAGCTTGAATTTTTCTTTTAACTAAAATCATTACGGGTGCAGTGAAGCACTCCTGAATGTAGTAGTATGAATTGCTTCGTTGCGTGGCTCCTGCAAATGACTTTATTGCTTGCGCAGTGTCTTTTGGCTCACTAAAAGCAATAGGCTCATTCATATATATAAAAATTGTATGCTTCCTGTTATGTAAAACAAAGGAAGCTGTTTTTTTTACTAAATTTTAACCTAATCAAATTTTTTATGAAAAATTTCACTACTCCTGAAAATCATGTAAGCATTGAAGATTATAATAGTTTGTTGGCTAAATTAGAAGTCACTCAAAAAAAACTATATTTTATGGAAACGTTGGTGGACAACATTCCGGTGCCTATTTTTTCGAAGGATGAAAAGGGTGCTATGTTTTCTGTAAATAGAGCATATGAAGATTTTTTCAAGGTTAAGCGTGAAGACGTTATAAGTAAAACAATATTTGAATTGGATTATTTTTCACGTGAAGAACAAGAAAAATACCACCAAGATGCGTTAAGGTTAGCTCAATATCAATCCGGCATGAGCTGCGAGAGAGTGTACCGCAACAGAAAAAAAAATAAGGACATTGCGACGCTTTTTTTGTCCCAAGGCTTTACTGTGCCCAATACAGACGACAAAGGAAATGTCAGTGTTATTGTTAATATTACGACGCAAAAAAAACTGGAAAAAGATTTAGAGCAAAAAGTTGATGAGCTGAACGAAGCGCAACACAGTATGCAACTTATGTTAGATACCATGCCCTTGATTGCGCACGTTTGGCGTCCTGATGGAACTTTAAAAGGCGCAAGTCTTGAAGCTGCACGTCTTTTTGATTTGCCGGATACAGAATCTTATATAAGTAATTTGTCTAAATTATCCCCTGAATATCAGCCAAATGGTCGACGTACTAGTGAATGCGTTAAAGAGTATAGGCGAGAAGCATTCGAGGTAGGCTATAAGAAATTTGAATGGATGCACCAAAAGCTTAACGGTGAGCCTGTGCCTTGTGAGATAACACTTTTCAGAAAAATTTACCTAGGCGAAGATGTGCTTGTTGGCTATACTCGTGACTTGCGAGAACTTAAGGCAAGTCAGCAAAAAGCTGCCGAGGCTGCTGAATACGTGCAAATTATGCTCGACACCATGTCGCTCGGGGCAAATATATGGAACAAAAACTTTGAAAATATTGCGTCCAATGATGCAGCTGCGAATCTTTTTGATTTAAAAAATCCTGACGAGTATTTAAAATATTTTCCGCAACTTTCCCCCGAATATCAGCCTGATGGTAAACGTTCAGACCAAAAGACCTTAGAAAAAATTCAAATTGCTTTTGCCACCGGACAGTGCCAATTTGAATGGATGCATCAAAAACTCAATGGGGAGCCTGTTCCTTGCGAAATCACACTTATCCGCAAAAGCTATCGCGGCGAAGATATTGTTGTCGGCTATACTAAGGACTTAAGGGAACTTAAGGCAAGTCAACAAAAAGCTTTTGATGCTACGGAAACGAGACAGGTTATCCTTGACACCATGCCTTTAGCGGTGACCTTTTGGAATAAGGATTGTGAACTTTTTGATTGCAATTTCGAAGCAATAAAACTTTTTGATGCTGCGAATAAAGAAGAGATTTTGCAGAACTATCAAGCCTTTTCGCCTTATTTGCAACCTGATGGCAAAATTACAGAAGAAAAAGTACGAGAAGTTATCGAAGAAGCTTTTGAAAAAGGTTCTCATCTTTTTGAATGGATGCACCAAAACTCATGTGGTGAGCCCTTACCTGTTGAGATTATGTTGATACATACAAAATTTAATGGGGAAGATATTGCTGTGGGCTATTTGCGTGATTTACGCGAATTAAAAAACATGCTTACAGAAGTTTATGCTGCCAGAGAAGTGGCAGAACAAAGCACCAAGGCCAAGGGTGAATTTCTTGCTAATATGAGTCATGAAATACGCACGCCCATGAATGGCATCATAGGGCTTTTACGGCTGTTGGAGAAATCTGTGCTTGATGGTGTGCAAGCAAATTATGTACACAAGGCTTTGTTTTCTGCAACAGAACTACTGAGAATTGTTAATGATATTTTGGATTTTTCAAAAATTGAAGCAGGCAAGCTGGATATGGAACACATTCCCTTTACCCTGCATGATGTTATCGAGCAAGTGGAAAACCTTATTGGTCACCTTGCTGTGAAAAAAAATATTGAATTTAATATACATGAGGGCGAATTTGCCCGTATCTCCATACTGGGCGATTCGGTACGCCTCAAGCAAGTTGTTTTGAACTTTTTAAGTAATGCCCTTAAATTTACAGACAAAGGAAGCGTTTCTTTAGAGGTACAAAGTGTTATTGTTGGTAATGAATTACAGTGTAAATTTTCTGTGCATGACACAGGCATTGGCTTACAGCCGGAACAGATTAAAACACTGTTCTCTGCCTTCACCCAAGCAGACAACACCATTACACGCAAATATGGTGGCACAGGACTTGGTTTAGCTATTTCAAAAAGTATAATTACCATGATGGGTGGTGAAATTTGGGTAGAAAGTAAATATAATCAAGGCTCTTCGTTCTATTGCACTGCCAAATTTCCCTTGGCTGCGCACAGCTTACATGCTTGTAAACAAGATTCTGATTTTGAAGACGTTCCCCTCAATAGGCAAAGTTATGGTGGTCACATTCTACTTGTAGAAGACAATGAAATTAATCGACTGGTTGCATCGGAAATTTTACAGTCTATGGGCTACACTTTAGATATAGCTCAAAATGGGCAAGAGGCCTTGGAGAAACTTGTAGACTGTATTTATGACATCGTACTTATGGATATTCAAATGCCTATTATGGATGGCTATACAGCCACAGAAAAAATTCGTGCCCAAGAAAAATTTGCAAAACTCCCTATTATCGCCATGTCAGCCCATGCTATGGTGGGAGTCAAGGAAACGAGCATTGCCCACGGCATGAATGATCATATTACTAAGCCAATAGATATAACAACATTACGCCAAACTTTACAGACTTGGATTCCAGTAAAATAGTAGCGCAGCGATGAGATATTTGTGCTAGCATAACAGCCACTAAACCATGTGCCTGCTGTGAATTGCCTGAAGATGATAAGGGAAAAAGAAAATATCATGCACAAGAAATTTTTCTGTGCTTCTAAAATGTGCGTTAAATTAAATAACGTGGCTACTGCCTTTAGTCAGCTACTTTTTATCCGGGGGGAAGGAAAACCCTTTTGCTAGCGCCAAAAAGGGTTTTCCTTCCCCCCAGA
>CAYJHK010000063.1:0-9698 GCA_964369515.1 uncultured Desulfovibrionaceae bacterium | reverse complement strand
TTTTCACACGCACCACAATTTACTTCGTAAATTGCAGTGCTATAAGCATATTTTACATTGAGTTTTGCGTGAGACCCCATGAAGCTTTTATTGACGAAAAAATAAAAATTTAAACAGTGCTTTCTAAGGAAAATCGTATGCCAAGCACTTTAGATAGGGCTGAAAAACTTGAATTGAGTTTTGAGGGTGAAATGTCCACGGTTGAGGGCATTTTGGCCTTGGTGCAAGAGTGGTCGCAGCAGCACGGCGCATCTTATGACGATCGTCTTTCTTTGCGTCTGATTTTAGAGGAATTGCTGAGCAATGTTTGTTTGCATGGGCGTTGCGATGAGGAAAATGCCGAGGTAAAAAAGCTCAGCATACGCCTTGGCATAGAGCCTTTAGGATATGGTGAAAAGAAGGAATTTCATGTCAGCCTTTGGGATAACGCCCTGCCATTTGACCCTCTTTGTCAGCCGGATATCAATATCCGGAGCATTGCCACAACGCCCATTGGACAGCGAGGCTTGTCGCTTGTGCGTTTACTCACGGACAATGCGACTTACAGCTATACGGACGGGAATAATTTTTCCTTTATTTTTTCGTTGGACGCCGAGCATAAAAAGCCAAACCTCGCCAAGAATGCACCAAGCTCAGCCCATGGTTCTTTATTGCTAAGGGTCAAGTCATTATGGAGAAATAACATAGCCTTTCGGCAAACCATTTTATTTAGCCTCAGTACTGTCGTACTTATTTGGTGTGCCATGAGCGCATTTTATTTTGGCACAAAAATGGTGCTTGCGCAAAATACCGGTTCCTTGGCCATGCAGTCCATGTATACCCAATCGGTGACAAATTCATGGTTTTTACAGCGCATTGAGGGGAACCTTGAGCAGGTGGTTAACACCATACAAGCTTTGCAAATTACACCGCAAAACAAGCTTTTTTTGCAAAATGCGCAGGCTTTATACAATTTTTTGCAGCATGATTTAAATATTGGCGCAATGACATCGGAAAGTGCGGTACTTGGCATTATGGCCGGCATTAAGGATAGGGCGTGGTTTTTTCGCATTGTCAACGGCGTTATAACCAACAGATATTCCATCAAAAATTTTGACGATTACTTAAATGGACGCAGCGAAAACAGTCAATGGCAAACGGTTCTCTTGTCTTACGAAACGCTCGGCACGGCAAAGGGTAGCTCCATAAACGACCCCCATGCGTCTATTATGTATAGCAAATCTCTTTCACAAAATCGTGAGGAAGGCTGGCTTGGCGTTGTAATCACCATGCCCTTGATTGCTGAAGGTTTGAAAAACATTTCGGGCTTCAGTTCTGCCGTGCCCATGCTCCTTGATTGGCGTGGACAATATGTCATATTTCCACCGGGACGCAGCTTGCAAAAAGGGCCGCAAAGCTTGGCAGAAGAGGCTGCGCGCACCAATAATCCGGCTCTTGCCAAGCTTGAACGGCAAATCCTTTCCGGTGAAAAGGGGACGGTACAACTGCGCTCCATTTTCGGCAGTGACAAAACCGTGTGGGACTTACCGTGGCAAGGTCCAACTTCACTCATTTACTATCCCATGGACAGATCCGGCTGGCACCTTGCACTGCTCGTGGACAGCTACGAGCTTGGCAACGCCCCTACCCCCTTCCCACGCTCGTTTTTGTTGGTAGGTCTGCTTGGACCGTTGTGCATCGGTTCCATTGCCTGGTTTGTGACCTCTCGCACCCTGCGTCCTTTACGTGCCCTAAACGCTTCCATCAGCAAGCTTAGTGAAGGTGATACCCAAAGTCCTTTTCAACAAAGCCCCTATCCCGACGAAGTGGGTAGTATGCTCACCGCCTTTAATCGTGTGCGTGTCACCTTACGCACGTCTTTCAGAAATCTTGTGCTCAATACCACAAAGCAACAACGATTAATGAATGAATTAGCCATAGCCCGAAATACACAAAAATCCATGCTGTTGCATACTTTGCCCAGTGTGCCCGGCATAGAAATTGCCGCTTCGCTGGATATGGCTCGTGAAGTATGCGGCGATCTGTATAGTTGTTTTGTGGACCCAAATAATGCCCAGCGTGTGCATTTTGTCATGGGTGATGTGTGCGGTAAGGGCATTCCGGCCGCCCTGATTATGAGCCGTGCGGTGGCACTGGCACGTTCGTTCTTGACGGAAGAGCACTCATCGCCGGCTAAGACCTTACAACGTTTAAATACCGCACTCTTACGGGTAGATTCCTCCTCCATGTTTGTAAGTATGCTCGTGGCCACATTAGATACAAGCAGCAATACATTTTATTTTGCAAGCGCCGGTCATCCGCCACCGCTGTGGACAGGGCCGGTTAAAGCAAATGGTACGCAGTATAAACAACAATACATTATAATTAATGGAAAAAAAGTTTACTTTCCCGTTTTGGATTGGTCACAAGAGCTGGTGCTTAACGTGCGCAGTGCCCAAACATACAGCAACTTTTCCCTCAGCCTCGAACCGGGCGCAAGTCTTATGCTCTATACCGACGGCGCCAGCGATGCCATGGGCACAGTGGACGGGCGTGAAAATACCCTCTACGGCGAAGAACGCCTGCAAAGTCGCTTCATACAGGCGTGGCATAAAAATGCACACGCCGAAGCCATTTTAGAGGATATCCGCCAAGATATTTTTGAGCATATGCAACAAAAAACACCCAATGATGATATATCTCTGCTCGTTATCAGTAAAAGTTAAAGTGAATTAATCAGTGTTTCCTTTAAAATGACCTGACGGTATTACAATGTCAAATATATGGGGATAATGCTGCATACGCTAAATATGAAGGCAAGAACAAGCGTAATTTTATGACGCAAGGGATGCGCACTTTTTATGGCAATGGTCCACAAAATACCCGGAATAAGCCACATGAACATGAAGGCTACGGAGCGGATAAATTCTGTATTGGTGAGATAATTTTCTTGCTTTAAGAGATCTGCCCATTGAACCCCCACGAGCACAAGTAAGATGGTCCAAAATAAGAACCAGCTGTTTCGTGCCCATTTTGCACACCAAACCAACATTTGTGCATAGTAATCACGCCCAAAATCATCACGAGAGCGGCGCATAAGCAACCACACACAAGCTAAGCCTGCGGCCAAAGCAAACGAAAGCGGTAAAAGGTAGGGAATGGCTTTCCAAAATGTTGCGTCCATGCTTGGACTTAAAAAAGCGTTGAGGGTTTCGGGGAGTTTCATACCTTGAGCAACGAGGCTATCGGCATGAAAAACGCAAAAAATACAATAGACTGCCGTGGCATACCAACACGAGGAAACCAACGCAAGGCTTTGAATGAGAATTCTATGTTCTTTCCATTTGGACCACAGGGCATAAAAGAATGTTATAAATAAAGTGGCTGCAAGGAGTAATGCAAAGGTATACAGGTGCATTTGCAGATATACAGATGTGTAAATCGGCTGCAAATATTCGTTAAATGGAAGACCTTGCACGTTATTTTCCTGTGCTTGTATGAATGAAAGCATAGGAGGTGACAGACGCATCCACAAAGGAATAAGGCTGAACAAGGTGACAATCCAGCCAAGTATAAGCGTCAGTTGCGTGATTTGTTTGGCGCATTTGGCGTAGGCGGTTCTTTGACGCATCAGCGAGAGGATTTGCCCGACAATACCCATAATGGGGAAGGCAATTATGGCTAAAACAGTTAAAGAACAAATGGTTAGAAGAGTCAAATGTGCGATGTATTGCCAAGGGATGGTATTAATGTCCATAGTTAAATCTCCATGTTGTATGAAGTATTTGTGCCTTAATTTTTCCTTAAGTGCAAGATGTCTTGAAAAGTATTATAAAATAAAGTAGACTACACTTAACTTAGGAGGGTGAAATTATGAGAAATAGAATTCAAATACATGGAATATCAAATAAATCGTGGAAAAATCCTTCAAAAAAACTCTTAGCAATCATATGCATGGGGCTTTTTTGCTCCGGTTGTGCCACTACGCAAATGCAGCAAGAGGTCAAGTCCAATTCTCGAAACTTGGCACGGCTTGACAATAAAGTTTCTTCCATGGAGGGGCGTATGCTTGCCATGGATTTAGAGGTGAAAGCAGGAAACGAGCGTGTGTACGAAGTGCGTAACAGAGGAGGGAGAAAAACGGGCATGACCGCTCACCCCATGGGTGCCCAAGCGTTAAACCAAACTCCGGTACGTCCTGCGCCACGTTCTACCGCTCAAACACGCAAAGCCGCACCGGCAGCAAATAAGGCGTCAATGGCTTCTCCATCGCCCAAGTTGCAACCAACACCCATAGCAGCTGCGCCCATGACATCGACTAGGCCGGCTTCGTCCAAAGCCGCACCGCAAAATACCGGTAAATCCGCAACAAATCCTGCGGCGCAATCCGGCGGTGCAAACAACAATATTTCAACAGGTTACAATCTTGCCCTGCCGCCTGAAACAGCTGTACTGACACCTGCTGCGCAAAGTAACACGACGGTGACCGTTCCGGGCAGTGCTGTCACTCCCGAATCTGTCGGCTTAACGGCAGCAGGCAGGCAGCGTGCAACGCCCATGGTGGCAGCTGCGCAAATGCCCCCTGCGGATGCGCCAAAAGCCGCTGAGGTAAGGAGCGCACCAAAGGCTGCTCCCGTGAAATTTTCGCCTACAGTAGCCGGCGAAAAAAATGCCTACGCACAAGCCCTCAATCTTGTCAGAGGCGGACAGTCTGCGGACGGACGTGAGAAATTCCGTGCTTTTTTAGCCACATATCCTCAAAGCAAGTTGGTTCCAAACGCATATTATTGGATAGGCGAAAGTTACTATTCGCAAGGAAATTTTGGCGAAGCTCTGTCGGCATTTAAGCAAGTAACCACACGTTTTCCAAGACATCACAAAACGTCCGATGCTCTGCTTAAAGTTGCCATGACCTATCAGAAGCTTGGAGATGTGGCCAATGCCAAGGCAAGCTATCAAACGTTAATAGCCAACTTTCCACGTTCCAGTGCCGCACGTATAGCCAGAAGTAAAAAATTATAAAAGAACTTCCATGGACGTGAGACCTTGGCAAAGATTTACCGAAGCAGATCGGGCTGAGTTTTGGGCGACGCTGGCTTTAAAATATACAGCCGGCATTGGGCCTCGTACCATTGCACGCTTGCTGAAATTTTTTGGCTCGGCTTTAACGGCGCTGGAAAATAAAAATTTTTGGCAAGATGCCGATGTGAGTATGGATAAAGCACGGCTGCTCTCCAATGAAGCGTGGCGTGACAGTGCCACAGAAGAATGGAAAAATGCCCAATTTTGCGGTGCAAATATATTGTTATGGAAGCATGAGGCGTATCCGCAAAAATTACGATCGCTCATCGATGCGCCTTCCGTATTGTATTATAAGGGAAATCCTTCCTTATTGACGGCGCCGTGCATAGCCATTGTCGGTTCACGTAAATGCAGTGGCGAAGGGGTGAAAATTGCCGGCGCAATGGCAAGGGATTTATCCGGAGCCGGGGTAAGTATTGTGTCCGGTATGGCGCAAGGAATAGACAGGGTGGCGCATATGGCGGCCTTGGCAAACCTTGGGAAGAGTATAGGCGTGCTCGGTACGGGTATAGATATTTATTACCCCATAAACAATAAAGATGTTTATGATAATTTGCGACGAGAAGGACTTTTGCTTTCTGAGTTTGCGCCGACAACAAAGCCCTTGGCTTCAAACTTTCCCATCCGCAACCGCATAGTGAGCGGTCTGAGCATTGGGGTACTTGTGGTTGAGGGAAGGACAAATAGCGGAAGCCTTATCACAGCTCGTCTAGCCCTTGAGCAAAACCGTGAAGTGTATGCCATTCCCGGAGCTGCAACGGCTGTGACTTCGCAAGGTTGCCATGAATTGATTCGCCAAGGCGCAAAGCCTGTGTTCAACGCCGAAGACATATTGTGCGACCTTACGCACGTTTTGCGCACGCATATTCAGGAAAGAGATCAAAACTCTGCTCAAGAAAAAGTGTATACAAAATCGAGTGCTGTTTCTGTGGTGAGTGAAAATTCCTGTACGAGTCAAAAAGAAAGGGAAACTGTCCGGCAAAAAAACATGCTCCGGCGTGACGATATGGCACATTTTTCTGAAGAGGAAAGGGGAGATATAAAAAAAATATTGAATTTATTGCACATTAAGGGAAATTGCCACATTGATGAATTTTGTGTACATCTTTGTAAAGCTGTTTCCCATGTCAATGCCTTGCTCATTGAAATGGAACTTATGCTACTTATAAAAAAAGAATTGGGCGGGTTTTACAGTGCAATGAGCGCTGATATTTCAAGTGTTTAACTGACACACGTTTATTAATATTCAATAATAATAAATAATTTTTGGAGCTTACAAAAAATATTTTTTTTTAGCTTGCACATATATACAAAGTGCTTACTTTGTATTATAGGACGATTTCTGAGTTGGTATGTGCGTTTTCTTATTGTAAAGAAACATGAAAATATTTATTAATTTATAAATAGTTTGGAAGATTTAGATGCAGAAGATTCAAATAGAAGATGCAAAGCCCGATATGTTGCTTGGGTGTCGAATTCGTAACAATGGCGGTGATATAATAGCTGAAGCCGGAACTCCCATAACTCCAAAATTGATTAGTCAATGCAATGCGCTGGGACTTTATACCTTGCATGTGCTTGGAAATCCCGTCCCCGGTGCACCGGAAAGTTATAATGCCGGCGAGCGTTTGCAACGATTGGAATCTCTTTTTAGAAATCAGCAACAAAGTATTTTTATGCGAACCATTGAGGCCTTTTTGCGAAAGCATTTTCAAGATCGAGTTTAATAAGGATTAGCCGCAGGTAGATAATGAGTAATACGAATGATTTAAATACAAATTATAAGGGAGCGGTACTTGCGACCAAGGGCATTCCCACCTTGCCTATAGCTTTACAAAAAATCACTTCGTTGATGGATGGCAACAGAACAAACCTTGCCAAGGTTGCAGAGCTCATTATCCAAGATCAAAGCTTGAGTGCCAAGGTCTTAAAGCTCGTAAACTCACCGGTATATGGTTTTCCACGGCGTATTGTCTCCATCCACAATGCACTTATTTTGCTTGGTGTCAATGCTGTACATGGACTATTGCTTTCAACTGTTGTTTTTGAGATAGTTTCCAAACAAATGAAGGGGCTTTGGAACCACTCCCTCGGCTGTTCCAGTGCATGTAAAATTTTAGCACAACATCTGAAAATAAAAGAAGTCGAGGAATATATTCTGGCAGGACTGTTACACGACCTTGGAAAGGTTGTTTTGGCATTGCAAATCCCTGATGCCATGAAGGACATAAATACCATAATTGCCAGTGAGGATGTCACTTCACGAGAAGCCGAAAAGCTTATCTTAGGATTTTCACATACAAAAATCAATGCTTGGGTGGCGCAGCATTGGAATCTGCCTTTGGGCATAACGGCAGGCATGACATATCATCACGATCCCATGAAGGCCGGAAACTATCAAACCATTGCCAGCGTTACACATTTGGGTAATTTTTTCACAAGACTTTTTGAAGTTGGCGCAGCAGGCGACAGCAATGTTTCTGAAATTAACCCCCTAGTCTTAAAGCATTTGAACATTGACCAAAATGATCTGCGAGAGCTTGTGGATAAAATCGGCATTGAATTTGAAAAACAAGCGCAATTCCCTGTTTTTGGAAGGTAATATCATGGAAACATTTGACTTTTTATCAATAGTAGGTTGCAAGCCCACCTTTTTTTTGCTTTCTGAAGATATGGAGCTTTGTGAAACATTGCAAGGCTTATGGCCACAGCAAGATATTCAATGGGAAGTATTCACCAGCGGTAAGTCCTTACTTGAAAAACTGTTTAACGATCCACCGCATATGCTTATTTGCAATGAACACAGTGCGGATTTGAGCGGTACGGAAATTATTCATTTGGTAAAATCAGAAAATGTATACCGCCAAATTTGCACAGTGCTACTTATGGGTACGGAGTATTTGCGTGCCGAATATCGTGGAAAACTTTCCGATGTGGATGATTTTATTTTGCTTCCTTCAACTGCCAATGAAATGCGCACTCGGCTTGAGCTTGCCTTGCA
Organism: uncultured Desulfovibrionaceae bacterium; assembly: GCA_964369515.1. Taxonomy (GTDB): domain Bacteria; phylum Desulfobacterota; class Desulfovibrionia; order Desulfovibrionales; family Desulfovibrionaceae; genus CAYJAD01. Next base: position 1,636 of record CAYJHK010000063.1, on the reverse strand, counting down.
ACGCTCTTCGTGTACCCTTGATGCCAATCCTTTGACCCGCTTACCCGGCAATGCCTCCATCATGCAAATGGTGGAAAAACATATCAAGGAAAAGAGCGATTTTGCGGCGGCCTATCTTGATATCGATAATTTTAAAGCTTTCAACGATAAATACGGATTTTCACGTGGGGATGAAGCCCTACTCGTAACCGCAAGACTTTTAGTTGCTACCATTATGAACTCCAATGGCATATATAAGTTTCTGGGGCATATAGGCGGCGATGACTTTTTCTTTATCCTACCTTTTGATATTATGGAAGAAACCTGCCAAAGCCTTGTGAGTGCTTACGATGATATCATTCCCAATTTCTACGATGATGAAGACAGAGCCAATCAGGGAATTATTTCTAAGGACAGAGCGGGAAATCTGCATAGATTTCCTTTTATGAGTATTTCCATAAGTATTACCACAAATACCAATGGTCGCTTTACCCACTATGGTGAAGTGTCACAGGCAGTTGGACAGCTAAAGAAAATTTGTAAAGCTAAGGATGGCTCCAACTATTTATTCGATCGCCGTATAGATTAAGCTATGTCAAAACAAATACAGGCTTTTTTGCTTTGGCTCGAAATACAAAAAGGCTATGCCAAAGCAACACTTCTAGCCTATTCCAAGGATCTGGAACAACTTGAATGTTTTTTGCAGGAGCAGCAATTAAGTCTTGAAACTGCCAAGGACATTGAAAAACAGCATATTAGAAAATATGTTGCAAGTTTGCACAAACAAGGGCTGTCCAAGAGTTCCATGGCACGCAAGCTTTCCTCCGTTCGAGCCTTTTTTTTATATCAAGTGCGGATGCGCCGCATTCAAGCTAATCCTTGCGCAGGCTTACGCAATCCAAAGCAAGAACAAAGACATCCCGACATCTTGAACGTAGATGAAGCTTGTAGTCTTTTTAGTGAACATAATCAAACCGATGACGTGCTTACAAATAAATCTGCCGGCATACAAGCACGGGATATTGCACTTGCTGAATTACTCTATGGTTCCGGCTTGCGCATTTCCGAAGCTCTTGCCCTGGACATATTGCATATCGATATCAAGCTTGATTTCTTGCGCATTCTCGGCAAGGGGAGAAAAGAGCGCCTTTGTCCACTCACCGACGCCAGTCAGCAAGCGCTTGCCAAGTGGCTTGAATTTCGCCATGAAATTGCACAAAAAGATGAAAGAGCGCTCTTTGTGGGGGCACGGGGCGCACGCCTTGATCGACGCCAAGCCCATCGTATTATTCAAGAACTTTGTCTGAAAGCCGGCATAAGCAAGCCCCTCTCTGCTCACAGCCTACGTCATTCCTTTGCAACCCACCTACTGGAAGCCGGCGCAGATTTACGCACCGTGCAAGAGCTCTTGGGACATAGCAATCTTAGCACCACACAACGCTACACCAATTTGGCGCTCGAACATTTGATCTCAGTCTACGAAAAGGCGCATCCCAAAGGGAAAAGACTCTTAGAAGAGTAAGTGTCTTCAACAGTTTATGGTATTTTGAAATCGGCATATCCTTAACCGGCGTATCCTAAAATTCACAGGCTTGGATGGGCTCACGGCATTGTAATTTGCGATATTTTTTGTGGGGGGAACTTTTGCTTGCGCCAA
>CAYJHK010000062.1:0-9878 GCA_964369515.1 uncultured Desulfovibrionaceae bacterium | reverse complement strand
AGCGTGCCTTTCTGAAAAATGCATGAAAATGCGTTTTTCAGCTTCGACTATTTAAAGACCTCTGCATTTTCTTATATAGCTTTATGTGCTAAATATGATTTTGTCTCTGTATATAAAAAAAGAGAGTGCAGAGGTAAAGGCACGAAAATCAATCACTTAACGGCGAAGCAAAGCTCCGCCTATTCTTGATTTTCGGTCGCATTGACTAACGTCAACGCTCCAAAGACCTTGCGCAATGAATTGCGCAGAGGTCTTATTTATAGTTCAAATGCTGTAAAGCTATTGACGAGGCTTTTTAAGTTGTTATGTTTATAACGGCTTGAGGAACAAAAAATTTGGCGCATTTGGTTGAACTCTCATGGTATACAGATTTGCTTTGTTTAGGATAGCCAAAGAGACGAGCGATTTAGATGGAGGACTATATGGCAGTATCGTATAAGGATTATTATAAACTTTTAGAAGTGGAGCGCAGTGCATCCGCTGAAGAAATCTCCAAAGCTTTTAAGAAGCTTGCACGCAAGCATCACCCAGATTTAAATCCAGGCGATACGGCAGCTGAGGAAAAATTTAAGGAACTTAACGAAGCTTATGAGGTTTTAAAAGATCCGGAAAAGCGGCGATTGTATGACCAGCTTGGGCCTGACTGGCAGCATGGGCAACAATTTAGGGGCGCACCCGGCTTTGAGGGTTTTAATTTCGGAGGCTTTGGCGGTGCCGGAGGTTATACTCGCACCGGTGATTTTTCTGACTTTTTTGAATCACTTTTTGGGCAGGCCGGGCGAACGGCCTATGGGCAAGGCGGAGCAAATTTTGGCGCAGATCCCTTTGGCGGTTTTGCACGTCGTCCTGTGAAGGGGCAGAATATGCAGGCAGAGATGACTGTAACTCTTGAAGATGCCTTTCACGGTGCTCGCCGCACCATTACGCTTTCTTCGGGGCAAGGCAAGCGAGACCTTGAGGTCAATATTCCTGCCGGCATTAAAGAAGGAGCAAAATTGCGCCTTTCGGGGCAAGGTGAACCAAGTCCCACGGGCGGTGCTTCCGGTGATTTGCTCTTAAGTATAAAGTTTGTGGCGCATCCCCTCTTTACCGTGCAGGGCAATGACCTTAGCTATGATGCGCATATTATGCCATGGGAGGCGGTGCTTGGTACAAAAATCACCATTCCCACCCTTGACGGTGAGCTGGAAATGAATATTCCACCCGGAACATCTTCGGGAAAAAGGTTTAGGTTGCGTGGCAAGGGACTTGGGAAAGAATCGGCCAGAGGCGATTTAACGGCACGAGTCATGATTAAAACGCCGGAAAATGTAAGTGATGAAGAACGAGAATTATGGATGAAATTGGCAGAACTCAACGGTGCTCATCAGGTCGCCGTTGAAGACCACTGAAAGAAAGGTGGTGTAAAAAAATTTTTTACATTTATAAAGCAATTATTACCATTGCCGAAATAATATATAATTGGAGGTTACAATGGACATTAGTAAATACACCGAAAGAGCTCGTGCGTCCATTACCGAAGCTCAAAACTTAGCCGCCGGCTATAAACATGTGGAAATTGATGTGGAACATTTGGCACTTGCGCTCATTAAGCAAGAGCAAGGCATTGTTCCTCGTATTTTGGAGCATATGGGCGTACAAGTGCGTGCCATGGAAGTAGGGCTTGAAAATATTTTACGCAAGCGCACATCGGTTACCGGCTCCGGTGCAGATTTAAATAAACTACTCATTACAAAGCGTGTGGCAAAAGTTCTTGCAGATGCAGAAGCTGAAGCTAAGCGCATGAAAGATGAATATATAAGTGTTGACCATCTTTTTGCGTCGCTTGCCGATCAACCGATGGCGACGCCGCTTGGGGGATTGTGGAAAGAATATTCCGTCACCAAGGCAAAATTTGTCATGTCCATGGAAGAGCTGAGGGGAGGGGCACGCATAACGTCCGCCAATCCCGAAGATACATTTGAGGCTTTAAGTAAATATGGGCGTGATCTTGTGGAGGCCGCACGTCTTGGCAAGATGGATCCTGTTATCGGGCGTGAAGATGAAATCCGGCGTGTGGTGCGTATTTTATCACGGCGCACCAAGAACAATCCGGTGCTCATTGGGGAGGCCGGCGTTGGTAAGACAGCCATTGTGGAGGGCCTTGCCTTTCGTATTGTTAATGGTGATGTGCCCGAAAGTTTAAAGGGTAAGTCTCTTTATGCCCTTGATATGGGGGCACTGGTTGCCGGGGCTAAATATCGCGGTGAGTTTGAAGAAAGACTGAAGGCCGTCCTTGGCGAAGTGGAAAAATCTGAAGGGCAAATTATTTTATTTATTGATGAATTGCATACCATTGTCGGCGCCGGCAAAACTGATGGTGCCATGGATGCCGGAAATTTACTCAAGCCCATGCTTGCACGAGGCGAACTGCATTGTGTAGGCGCAACCACCGTTGATGAGTACCGAAAATATATTGAAAAAGATCCGGCACTCGAGCGGCGTTTTCAGCCCGTAATGGTTGAAGAGCCCACGGTGGAAGATGCCATTTCCATTTTGCGGGGATTGAAAGAACGCTTTGAAGTGCATCACGGGGTGCGTATTGGCGATTCGGCCATAGTCGATGCGGTGATATTATCTCACCGTTATATTTCTGATAGGCAATTGCCCGATAAGGCCATTGATCTGGTGGACGAAGCAGCAGCCATGATTCGTACTGAAATTGATTCATTGCCGGAAGAGTTGGATGTGGTCAATCGCAAAGTTATGCAGCTTGAGATAGAGCGTGAAGCTTTAAAGCGTGAAACCGATGAGGCTTCCAAGGAGCGTTTGCAAAAATTGGAAGGAGAACTGGCGGAGTTGCGCATTAATCAAGGCTTATTGCGTGGGCAGTGGGAATCGGAAAAAAATTCCATTGATGCCGTGCGTGACATAAAGGAGCGCATTGAACAAACACGCCACGCCATAGAGCAAGCTGAGCGAGCTTATGACCTCAACCGTGCGGCAGAATTAAAGTATTCTACTCTCCATACCCTTGAAAAGCAGTTACAGTCGGCGGAAAGCGGCAGTGAGGGCAAACAAAGACTCTTGAAACAAGAGGTGCGCCCCGAAGATATCGCCGCCATTGTGGGGCATTGGACAGGAATTCCCGTTTCACGCTTGCTTGAAGGAGAAAGGGAGAAATTACTGCGGCTTGGAGATGAACTACATAAACGTGTGGTGGGGCAGGAAATGGCGGTGCAGGCTGTGGCGGATGCTGTGTTGCGTGCTCGTGCCGGATTGTCCGACCCCTTGCGTCCTGCCGGTTCTTTTTTGTTTTTAGGTCCTACGGGAGTTGGCAAAACTGAATTATGTAAGGCGCTTGCCGAGGCATTGTTTGATACACAGGAGAATATGGTACGTCTTGATATGAGCGAGTATATGGAAAAGCATTCCGTTTCTCGTTTGATTGGTGCTCCTCCCGGTTATGTTGGCTACGATGAAGGCGGTCAGCTTACAGAGGCTGTGCGGCGTAAGCCTTATTCAGTGGTGCTTTTTGATGAGATTGAAAAGGCGCATACCGATGTATTCAATACACTTTTGCAGCTTTTGGACGATGGAAGGCTTACAGATAATCAAGGCCGCACGGTGGATTTTCGCAATACCATCGTGATCATGACTTCAAACATCGGTTCCATGCATTTGCTTGAGGGTATTGACAGTAAAGGAATGTTGCCTGACTCTGTGAAAGCCAAGGTTTTAGAAGAGTTACGAAATCATTTCAGGCCGGAATTTTTAAATAGGGTGGATGAGACTGTTTTATTTACTCCTCTCACCATAGCCCAAATTGAGCGCATCGTGGATTTGCAATTAGATCGCTTGCGTTTGCGCCTCGATGAGCGTAACATAAAAATCGAAATGACGGAGCAGGCACGTATTTTCGTAGCAAAGGCCGGTTATGAGCCTATTTTTGGGGCAAGGCCGCTTAAGCGATATATACAACAGTATTTGGAAACGGCGCTTGCTCGTAAAATTATAGCCGGTGATATTCTTGATGGTCAAACGGTGACCGTGGATGTTGTGGATGATGCGTTAAGTTTTGCTTCATGATATGTGGTATTGCTTTAACTCGGCTCTTGTGAGATAACTTTTATTGTAGGTACAACGAAATAGCTTGTGTTGCAAAGTGTTAAAGCAAGTGTTGCTTAAACAGTCGTCACTGAAAAACATGTAACAATCTAAAATTAAACATTTTTTAGTTAAAATATGCAAATAAAAATGCAGGAAATAAGGGCATGAAATGCACTTTTCCGGCATTTTTATGACGCTAAAACATGGTTTTTCTGTGACGGCTAACAAAATTTGAACGATAGTGAAAATTTTGCGCCACGTAAAATGAGCCGGAATTCACTTCCGGCGCCCCCGAAGGGGCATTTGGAGTGAGCGTGCCTTTCTGAAAAATGCATGGAAATGCGTTTTTCAGCATCGACTAAATAAAGTTGCCGGTAGTGATGGCAACTTAAAATACTATAAGAGCGATGTCTGATAATACTATGTGGGCATCGCTTTAAATAAATGCATGGCGAGGGGTAGGGACATGAAATATGCGGCACTTGTTTTGGCGGCGGGTAAGGGTACTCGTATGCATTCCAATAAACCCAAGGTTTTGCAGAGTATTCTTGGTGACCCCATGCTTTCGTATGTTTTGCGTGCACTAAAACCCCTTTTCTTTCAAAATATTTGGACGGTTATTGGGCACCAAGCAGAAATGGTGCAAAGAGCCTTTAGTCATACAGATATGCGTTTTATTATGCAAAAAGAACAAAAGGGAACCGGTCATGCTCTTATACAGGCTTTGCCGGAGCTTGTGAAAAATAAAGTTGAATATGTGCTTGTTATCAATGGGGATGCTCCTCTCATAAGCACAGAAATTTTACAAACATTTCTGGATGAAGTGCAGAAGATGGGGCGTCCTGCGGTGAGCTTTATTTCCATGATTGTACCCCATGACAATGACTATGGTCGTGTTGTGCGCAGTCAGGGCGATGTGGTGAGTATTGTTGAGGCAAAAGACTATGCTGCTGCGCTAAGCAGTAATACCCCCGTTTTTCCTAATCTTAAGGATGAATTTCGAGATGAATATCGGGGTGAGGTCAACGCCGGTGTCTACCTCTTGCACGTCCCCACCGTGGAACTTCTTTTACCGAAGTTGAATAATAAAAACGAAAGCGGTGAAGTGTACATTACTGATTTGGTTTATTTATCTGTGAGCTCAGGGCATGGAGCGTGTGCTTATATTTGTGATGAAGAACAGGAAACGCTTAGCGGTGTGAACACCACGCAAGAACTTCTTTCCGCAGAAAGAGCTTTGCGTGTACGCTTTGTGGAGGCTGCCATTGCCAAGGGTGCTCTTTTACACAACGATCATATGATTGTTCTTGGAGCAAGTGTTGATGTTAAGCAGGGTGCTGAAATATATGGCCCCATAGAAATATATGGTCACTCTGTCATTTCGCGTGGATCTATTATTCGTTCGCATTGCGTTTTGCATAATGCGCAAATTGACGAGGGAGCGGTTATTTTGCCCTTTAGTCATATTGAAAATGCCTATGTTGGGAAGTATGTCAGTGTGGGGCCTTATGCACGTTTGCGCCCGGGGACAGTGCTTGCAGAAAATTCTAAAATCGGTAATTTTGTGGAAGTAAAAAAATCCATAGTTAAAAAAGGTGCAAAAATTAATCATTTGAGTTATATAGGTGATTGCATTGTGGGTAGGGGAGCAAACATAGGCGCCGGTACCATTACCTGTAATTACGATGGAAAAAATAAATTTCAAACGAATATCGGTGATGGAGCGTTCATTGGCTCAAATACAGCGCTGGTTGCCCCGGTGGAGATTGGAAAAAATGCCACTGTGGGGGCGGGGTCTGTTATCACCAAGGACGTGCCTGAGGGAACGCTTGGCATAAGCCGTGCTGTACAAAAAAATTTACCAAGAAAAAAATAAATTGCTATTGTCTTTGATTTTAAGGATATTTACCCTTCTGAAGGAGTAAATAGAAAACTTCTTTGTAAAATGCAACTTGCAAAACTTTTAAAAAAGAGCTAGTAAAAAGACATGGAAAAACTCAATTTACTCGAAGAAAACGTTGGACGCCTCTTGGATGAACTTGGGCGATCACGAGAAGATAATAGGCGAATCCTTCAGGACAATGAAAATCAGGTGGCTGAGCTGCATGAGCAGTTACATGCTGTGAAGGAAGAAAATAAAACACTTAAAGATTTGCTTGATCAAGAAAGACAAGTGAAGGATGATGTTATGCAACGCATTGATGTGTTGCTTGAGCGCATGAAGAGCGTCGACTAGACCTATAATGTACTGCTATGCAAGAATATAAGCTAAACTTACTGGGCTTTGATATAGCCTTTAAGGCTGGAGTCGATGCGGAGCGAGTACATAAGGCTAAAGAGCTTGTGGAAGAAAGATTTGAGAAGATAAGTGCCCTTGGAGGTCGAAGCAGTAAGGATTTGCTGTTGACTTTCTTAGTACTTGGGCTAGCTGATGATTTATTACAAGCCAATGAACAAATAGACGACGTTAACGAACGTCTTGATGTGATGCTTGCAAAAATAAAAGAAATAATTTGATATATGATTTTATCCCTGGATGGTTTGTGCTTGCGGAGGTGTTGCTGACCTTACAAGCTTAAAATTGGGAGTCAAGGTTTTTGCCGTGAGCAAGCCTCCCTCGAAGGAGGAAGCCTAACGTAAGGGCCAAGGCACCCCCCTGAGAAATCAGGTTCTGCAATAGCTTCTTCACACGGCTGTTTGGGGATAGTTTTTGTCGACTTCATTGGAGAAACCGATGGCGCATTTGTTTTTTTGCGCACTGAATTAACGCAGAAATTTTTTGCGGCGCAATTGTTATGTGACATTGCGCCGCAAAGTGCTGTGTAGAAAGTTTTTTTGATGATTATATAATGGTACGGAGATAGTTCCTGTGAATTTCACTGTCTAATTCGTGATTTTTTATCGATTTGTATTGTATCAATAAGATTCTTTTTGCTTTTGTAAATGGCTATGTTTGCTTGTATGTCTGAGAGCAAAGCAATAAGGGCATCTGTTAAAAAATGGTTGCTGCGTTTACGCCTACCTTTTCTTCATATCTCATTTTCCTTCAATCCTCTTCAGTGCATGTAATGCTACGAAACGATGTCGCCTTGCCTTTAGTGTAACGCTAAGGCGCAGCGTTTTGGTGCTTATCGGGTTATTACCTGTTTTTATAGGAGGAATTACAATGGGAGCAATGACATGGGGCATAGTATTTCTAATTGCTATTATATGCCTTGGCATTGGAATGTTTGCGCAAAGACATCTTACGGCAAAACGCCTTGGGGATGCAAATATGCTCGCAAAGCGCATAGTAGATGAAGCGCGCAAAGAAGCACAGGCTCAAAAAAAAGAAATATTATTACAAGGGCAAGACGATCTCTTTCAACAAAAGCGTGAAATGGAAGGCGATTTAAAAGAGCGCGAGAGGGAGCTTAAAGCTCGTGAACGAAAAATGGATGAGATGAGTGGTCGCCTTGAAGAAAAGCTTGAGCTTGCCACAACTCGTGAAAGAGATATTCTTGGTGTAGAAAAAGAGCTTGCCAAGAAAGAACGGGCACTTGCAGAAGCAGAAGAATATTTGCAAACTCGAGTGGACGAACAAGAAAAGCATTTGCAAGAAATATCAGGTCTTACCGTTGATGAGGCCAAGGCAAGAATTTTTGAAGAAGTTGAATCCAGAACTAGGCATGAAGCTGCTCGAATGATAAGAGTTATCGAAACAGAGGCCAAGGAAACGGCAGATCGAAAGGCCAAAGAAGTTTTGTGCAATGCCATTCAACGCTATGCCGGTGACTATGTTTGCGAGCAAACGGTAACAGCCGTTAACTTGCCAAGCGAGGATATGAAGGGACGCATTATTGGTCGTGAAGGCCGCAATATTCGTGCTTTGGAAACGGCAACGGGCGTTGATTTAATTATTGATGATACGCCGGAGACGGTGATTTTGTCTTCGCACAGTCCCTTGCGGCGTCAGGTTGCACGAATGGCTCTTGAACGACTTATTCAAGATGGGCGCATTCACCCTGCACGCATTGAAGATATAGTGCAAAAATGCGAGCAGGAACTTGACGTGCTAGTGCGAGAAATTGGGGAACAAGCTACGTTTGATGCCGGCGTGCATGGTATTCATCCGGATATTGTTCGTCTTCTTGGGCAGTTACGTTATCGCACCTCATTTACGCAAAATGTTCTTAAGCACTGTTTGGAGGTTTCCGCGCTTTGTGGAATGATGGCCGCCGAGCTGGGTATGGATATTAAAAAAGCTAAGCGAGCCGGTTTATTGCATGATATAGGTAAGGCTGTGGACCATGAGGTAGAGGGTTCTCACGCACTCATAGGTGCTGATATTGCTAAAAAATATAATGAAAACAAGGATATTATCCATGCAATCGGTGCGCACCATGAAGACATTCGCCCAACAACGGCCTTGGCTGTGCTTGTGCAGGCGGCGGATTCATTGTCCGGCGCAAGACCCGGTGCAAGAAAAGAACTCTTGGAAAATTATGTTAAGCGTTTAGAAGAGCTTGAGGGGATAGCAACATCCTTTAGCGGTGTTTCCAAGGCTTACGCCATTCAAGCCGGCCGTGAGATACGTGTTATGGTCAACTCTGAAAATGTAGATGATGATACCACCTATGTGCTTTGTAAGGATATAGCTGATAAGATAGAGAAAAAGATGACATATCCCGGTCAAATCCGTGTTACTGTTATTCGTGAGCGCAGAGCTGTCGGATATGCCAAATAGTGAAAGTTGCTTGTATTTATAATATCTTGAGAGAAAATTTTTTTACGGAAGGGTTTTCTCTCAAGATATTACTAATTTCCGGATAAAATCATTTTAGCGGCAAACGCAGCTGCACCAAAACCATTGTCGATATTGCATACGGCAAGACCCGGAACACAACTGCATAGCATGGAATTAAGAGCGGTTACACCTTTTTCGCCAACGCCATAGCCAACAGACGTGGGTACAGCGAGCACCGGACAGCGCACAAAGCCTGCAACGATGCCGGGCAATGCGCCCTCCATGCCCGCTACGGCTATGATGACTTTAGCTTTTTGCAATGCCGGAACGTGCGGAGAAAGTCTGTGCAAGCCGGCAACGCCTACATCGGCGATAAAGCCCACATCTAGGCCAAAAAAATGTGCAACGCCGAATGCTTCGAGGGCAACGGCTCTATCGGCGCCGCCGGCTGAAATAACCACAATGTCACCTTGTTGTGGCCATTGTGCGGCGCAGTTAACTTGTGGTAGGTCTTTGCCTAGACAAAATAAATTTGCATCCGTAAGCTGTGAACCTTGGGGAAAATAATCGAGCAAGAGTGTCTGTTGTACAGGTGAAAGCCGGGTGACCAGAACGGGTGAAAATTCGTGTAAGTGATTGATGGCTGAGATGAGCTGTGCGTCATTTTTATGCGGCGCAAATACAACTTCGCCAAGTGCAGTGCGTGTTTTGCGGTTGGTGTCAAGGGTGAGTCCGCAAAGGGTATCTTGTACGGAACTTGTTGTGGTGCTCTTTGGCAATTCTTGTAGGGCATCTTCTACGCTTAGACTGCCATTTGCCACTTGCTCCAGCATGTTTTTTAAAATAATATTTTTCATGTTTTTCCTATGGTGATGAAACGGTTTGACTGTTTATGCAGTTAAGATTATATTGCATTTACCTCAAAAGCAATATAAATTTAAACGTACCGGCAGGTAATGAAAATAGATATTCGTCACTGAAAGAGCACATAAATGACTTAAAATAAACGAGTTATTAGCTAAAATATGCAAATAAAAATGCCGAAAACAAGGGCATGGAATGC
>CAYJHK010000061.1:0-9960 GCA_964369515.1 uncultured Desulfovibrionaceae bacterium | reverse complement strand
GGTCGAGTATGTTTTTTGGGATACACTCCCTTCGCAAAAAGCTTCGCCTTCCTTGTATCAGGCACTTTTTGAAAGCAACATTTTCAACAGGCGAATAGTATTGTTTATGAACGGTCATACAACTCAACACTAGTAAATGAAAATCTTGCTTTGCAAATTGTTAAGACATAGCACTGTCTCTTAACAAATATGCAAAATAAGACACAACATTCTAACGCTTTATACTCTAAAGGGGGTTTACTAAATGAACGCAGTTACAGAACTTTTTTGCGAAAGATCAAACATTGTAGGTTCAAAAGTTGTACACGCAAAAAACCTTGATGAAGTTATTGATTGTGTTATTAAGCTTTGCGAAGAAAAAGCACCTTGCACCATACTTGCCGATGAGCCCGGTACAGAAAAAGGCCCGCTCAACGCACGAAACTTGCCAACACGCTTAAATCGCTTATTGGCAGCTCCCGGACTTAAGGAAGGCGAAAACGCCGAACTTGGCACAAAACTTGCCGAAAAGCTCGAAAAAGCTTGCGCAGAAAAAAACTTTGTATTTCTCGAAGAAGGGTTGCGTAACTATTTAGCGGGCATTGACGTTGGTTTTGTCATTGCCGATGCCAGCGTTGCCGGTAGCGGTACTTGCCTTATCAACTCAGACAATGAAGAAAAACGCCTTTCCACCATGATCAGTGAGCTTTGTATTTTCTTGGTACGAGAATCCACCATTCATGAAGATATTTTTGGGATTGCACCCATATTGCGTAAAATGCAAGAAAAGCCATCCTATAATGCCATGATTTCAGGCCCAAGCCGTACCGCAGACATTGAGCGCTTGCCTGCTGTCGGTGTCCATGGCCCATTAGAGCAATATATCATTATTTTGGAGGAAAACAATGCATAATGCCCCAAGTTCCCTTTCTGAATACACAGATCAGCTGGACGCCGCTCTTGAAAACCACAAGATGCGCAAAACATTAGATAAATTTGCTACTGACTATAAAGTGAGCCGTGTCAAAGCTTTAGCACAAATTGATGCCCCTGATGTCATCCAAAAAATATGCGATGCCAAGGATGAAGTAGCTCGCAATCTTGATAAATATTATGAAGAGTTCAAGAAAAATGCAGAAGCCAAGGGCGTTCATGTGTATCGTGCTTCCACACCCAATGAGGCCAATGAAATCATTGCCAAGATTGCCAAAGATCATAATGTAAAGAGCATTATGAAATCTAAATCCATGGTCAGTGAAGAAACCATGCTCAATAAACGTCTTGAAGAAGACGGCATTTCCGTGCTTGAGGGCGACCTTGGTGCCTACATCATTCAATTGCGCCATGAAGGCCCCTCACACCTCGTGCTTCCGGCCATCCACCTTTCCTGTGCCGACGTTGCCGGAGATTTTTCCAATGTCACCGGCAAAACTGAAGATGAAGACGTGGACAATCTTGTTAAAGTTGCCCGTGAACAATTGCGCCAAAACTTTATCGATGCCGATATGGGCATGACCGGTGCCAACTTTGCCGTGGCAGAAACCGGCTCTTTCTGTACATGTACCAACGAAGGCAACGCACGCCTTGTATCTACAGTACCCCCTGTGCATGTGGCCATCACCAGCCTCGACAAACTTGTTCCCAAGCTTGATGATGCCCTAAATGCCATGAAAATCCTAGCACGCAACGCCACAGGTCAGCCCATCACCACCTATGTGACATGGTACAATGGCACAGGTCAATGTAAAGCCGAAAAAGCCAAAGACCAAACCAAGGAAATGCACATTGTTTTTGTGGACAATAATCGTTCCACCGTGGCGAAAGACCCGCTGTTTTCACAAGTATTCCGCTGCATTCGCTGCGGTGCTTGTGCCAACATCTGCCCCGTCTATCGCCTTGTGGGCGGCTTAAACCTTGGCTACATCTATATGGGTGCCATTGGTTTAATCATGACTTACTTCTTCCATGGACGTGAAAAAGCTAAAGTTGCTCTGCAAAACTGCGTAAACTGTGAAGCCTGTAAGGTAGTTTGTGCAGGCGGCATTGATTTACCACGCCTTATTCGTGAACTTCGTGTACGCATCAACGAAGAAGAAGGCGCACCACGCGATGCGGCTCTCTTAAGTTCGGTAATGAAAAACCGTAAAATGTTCCATACCTTACTTAAATTTGCCAAATACGCACAATTGCCTGTCACCGCCGGTACCCAGTACCAACGTCACCTGCCTGCCATGTTTTTTGGCAAGCAAGAGTTCAAGGCTCTGCCCGCCATTGCCAAGAAATCTTTCCGTGACCAATGGGAACAGGTGAAGCCAAAAGTTAAAAATCCTCGTTATAAAGTGGCTCTTTTTGCGGGCTGTGCCGGAGACTTTGTCTATCCCGAACAATTGACCGCCGCCATGAAGGTTTTTGAAAAACATGGCGTTGATTGCGACTTCCCCATGGATCAAAGTTGTTGCGGTCTTCCTCTTGAAATGATGGGACAAAGAAATACTTCCCTTGATGTATCAAAACAAAACACCATCGCTTTTGACGCCAATAAGTACGATGCCATCATCACCCTTTGTGCATCGTGCGCATCACATTTAAAGCACACCTATCCTGAAATTATTGGAGATCAGAGCGATGCCGACGATGCCACAAAGACACGTTGCGCCGCCTTTGTGAATAAGGTTACGGATTTCAGCTCCTTTGTGCATAATGTACTGAAAGTTGATGACAAAAGCTTCAAGAAAAGTAACGAAAAGGTCACCTACCACGCATCTTGCCACTTGTGTCGCAGCCTAAAAGTTACGGAAGAACCACGCAATCTTATTGCTAAGGTAGCAGAATATGTACCTTCCAAGGAAGAAGATGTATGTTGTGGTTTTGGCGGTTCTTATTCCATGAAGTTCCCCGGAATATCCAAGAACTTGTTGGAAATGAAGTTAGCCAATGCCAAGGAAACCGGTGCTTCACGTATGGTTATGGACTGCCCCGGCTGCGTAATGCAAATACGCGGCGGCGCTGTAAAACAAGAGCAAGACCTAAAAGTAACGCATATTGCTGAACTTTTAGCTGAACACTTAGATTAACTAGACAAAAAGGGTTTTTCATGGCATATACAGCTAACAATGTAAAATTGTACATGAAAAACCCTTTAACGGTAAACTATTTACCTTTTCAACGGAATTACAATGAATAAAGAAGCTATTTTCGAAACTTTTTGCACTAAATCCGGCGTAGTTGGTTCAAAAGTTGTTAGTGTTAAAAATGAGGACGAAGCTCTTGCCTATGTGCTTGAAGTATGCGCTTCAAAAAAACCTTGCGAAATACTGGCCGAAGAGCCCGGAACCGAACTCGGACCCCTGTCAAGCGACGGCATTCCCACCCGCTTAAATCGCATTATCGCCGCCCCCGGACTCGATAAAAATCTGTACGAAAAGCTGGAAAAAGCTTGCGCTGAAAAAGATTTTGTCTGTATTGACAGTGGAATGCGTAAGTACCTTGCCGGCATCGACGTTGGCCTTGTCCATGCCGACTGTGCGGTGGCAGCTTCCGGTACCTGCCTTGTAAATTCAGACAGCGAAGAAAAACGCCTTGCCACCATGATGAGCGAAATTTGCATATTCTTGCTGAAAAAATCAGAAATATACCCCGAACTTTTCGACATAACCCATGTTTTACGAGAAATGCAGCAAAAACCCGGAGCATATTCTGCCTTTATTTCAGGCCCATCACGCACGGCTGACATTGAGCGTGTTCCTGCCGTCGGGGTACATGGTCCTTTGGAACAACATATAATTATCTTGGAGGATGAAAGTCATGCATAATGCTCCCAAAAATCTTTCTGAATATTCCTCTGAGCTTGACGAAGCTCTGGACAATGCATTCTTGCGTAAAACCTTGGATACATTTGCCATAGCCTACAGAGCCAACCGTGATAATGTGTTTAAGCAAATTAATTCACCTGAAATCATAGCTAAAATCGCCGATGTAAAAGATCATGTGGCGCAAAATCTTGAACACTATTACGAAGAATTTAAGAAAAACGCCGAAGCTAAGGGCGTCATTGTGCACCGTGCCGCCTCTGCCCATGAAGCCAATGCCATCATGGCACGCATTGCCAAGGAAGGTAATGTGAAGCGCATTGCCAAATCAAAATCCATGACCAGCGAAGAAACGCAGCTTAATCATCATTTAGAGGCCGAAGGCTTTATAGTGGATGAGACCGACCTTGGCGAATATATAATTCAATTGCGTGGCGAAGGCCCATCACACATGGTTATGCCTGCCATTCACCTTTCACGCTACGAAGTGGCTGACGACTTTAGTAAGGTGACAGGACAAAAAGAAGACCACGACGTTGACCATCTGGTGAAAGTTTCCCGTAAAGAATTGCGCCCCAAATACATTGCCGCCGATATGGGCGTCACCGGCGCAAACTTTTGCATTGCCGAAACAGGAGCCTTTGGCACCTGCACCAATGAAGGTAACGCACGCCTTGTGTCCACCCTACCCCGTATTCACGTCGCCATTACCGGTCTTGACAAACTGCTGCCGACCTTAGATGATGCCATGAATACCTTACAAATCCTTCCCCGCAACGCCACAGCCCAGCTCATCACCACCTATGTGACGTGGTTTACCGGCCCCGGCGAGTGGACGGGCAACGACACAGAAAAGAAGGAAATGCATATCATCTTCGTGGATAACGGACGTACTGCCATTGCCAAGGATGAACTTTTCTCACAAATTTTCCGCTGTGTACGCTGCGGTGCTTGCGCCAATG
Organism: uncultured Desulfovibrionaceae bacterium; assembly: GCA_964369515.1. Taxonomy (GTDB): domain Bacteria; phylum Desulfobacterota; class Desulfovibrionia; order Desulfovibrionales; family Desulfovibrionaceae; genus CAYJAD01. The sequence continues at coordinate 5,210 of CAYJHK010000061.1, read as the reverse complement.
TCTGCCCCGTATTTCGCTTGGTCGGCGGTCACCGCATGGGCTATATCTACATCGGTGCCATTGGCCTCATTCTCACCTATTTCTTCCATGGACGAGAAAAAGCAAAGGTTTTAGCTCAAAACTGCGTCAATTGTGAAGCTTGTAAAAATATTTGCGCCGGCGGCATTGATTTACCGCGCCTTATCCGTGAAATTCGTGTACGCCTTGACCAAGAAGAAGGCACTCCCCTTGAGGCAAAGCTCCTGAGTGCGGTGATGAAAAACCGTAAAATGTTCCACAGCCTCCTCAAGTTTGCCAAATACGCCCAACGCCCCCTCACCGGCGGCACTGCGTATCAACGCCATTTACCTGCCATCTTCTTTGGAAAACAAAAATTTAAAGCCTTGCCGGCACTGGCACAAGAATCTTTCCGTGATCAGTGGCAACGTATAAAACCTCAAATTAATGAAGCTCGTCTCAAAGTTGCCATCTTTGCCGGTTGCGCACAAGATTTTATCTACCCCGAACAACTAAAGGCAGCACTGAAGATATTTGCAGAATATAATGTGGATTGTGATTTCCCCATGGAACAAAGCTGTTGCGGCCTGCCTCTTGAAATGATGGGACAAAGACAAACCTCCATTGCCGTAGCCACGCAAAATATCATGGCTTTCAATGCGCAAAAATATGATGCCATCATCACCCTTTGTGCCTCTTGCGCCTCGCACTTAAAAAACACCTACCCCGAGCTTGTGGGTGAGGAATCTTCTGCGGATGCATCAACCAAGGCTCTTTGCCATAATTTTGTATCTAAGGTAATGGATTTTAGCTCCTTTGTGCACAATATCCTCAGAATTAAAGCCGAAGATTTTGTTCGCAAGGAAGAAAAAGAAAAAGTCACCTACCACGCCTCGTGCCACCTTTGCCGTGGACTTGGTGTTACCGACGAACCTCGCAAACTCATTGAGATGGCCGCCGAATATTTGCCAAGCAAAGAAGAAGAAGTTTGCTGTGGTTTTGGCGGTTCTTATTCCATGAAGTTTCCGGGGATTTCCAAAAATCTCTTGGCTATGAAGTTGCATAATGCCAAGGAAAGCGGCGCCTCTCGCTTGGTTGTCGATTGTCCGGGCTGCGTTATGCAAATCCGAGGTGGAGCGGAAAAAGAACAACAAGGTCTTAAAGTCACGCATATTTCAGAGCTTTTGGCTGAAAATTTGCGTTGCTGAAGAGCTGGTTAAAATAAAGGGGCAATGGATTTTTCCTTGCCCCATGTTGTTGGCAGTGTCTTGCAATACATTTTTATCATGAAAAACTTTGCAAAAACAACACGAATTAGCAAAACCAAGGGAAACCTTGGCAAAGAGGAGTTACTATGTCTGTATCAATCTTGGCGCTCATAGCTATTTTGCCCATTTTGGCAGCGCTCATTTTAATGGTTGGTCTGCGCTGGCCGGCCACCCGTGCCATGCCCATAGCATGGCTTATAGCCGCAGTTGCCGGCTTCGCTATTTGGAAACTTGACCTAACCTATCTTCTTGCGCTCTCATTACAAGGTGTGGTGACTGCCGTTGGCGTTCTCATAATCGTCTTTGGAGCTATCCTCATCATGTTTACGCTCAAAGAAAGTGGAGGCATGGAAACCATCCAATACGGAATGCAAAATATCAGCCCCGACCGGCGCGTGCAAACCATCATTATCGGTTATATGTTTGCTGCTTTCATTGAAGGCGCCGCCGGCTTTGGTACACCTGCCGCTCTTGCCGCTCCGCTTCTCTTATCCCTTGGCTTCCCGCCCCTTGCCGCTGCTGTTATCTGCCTTGTTTTCAACAGCTTCCCCGTAACCTTCGGTGCGGTGGGTACTCCGGTAATTGTGGGCTTTGGACCATTGAAACCCTTGATTACAGAAGCTAATTTCGGCAGCTATGAAGCCTTTACAAAAATTATCGGCGAATGGGCAACCACCATGCACGGCCCCATGGCCATTATTTTGCCCATCTTCCTGCTTGGCTTTATGACCCGTTTTTATGGTCAAAACAAAAGCTGGAGCGAAGGCTTTGCCGCTTGGAAATATTGCCTTTTCGCCGCTGTCTGCTTCCTTGTGCCCTATCTCATTTTCGCATGGTTCCTTGGACCTGAATTCCCATCACTCATCGGTGGCCTTGTGGGTCTTGGCGTTCTCGTTGCCGGTACGAAAAAAGGCTTTTGCGTGCCCAAAAACGTATGGACTTTCGGCCCCCAAGACACTTGGGATCCTGAATGGACAGGTACAGTACAAACCGACACCAAGACTGAATTTACTGCACATATGAGCCAAATGAAAGCATGGCTTCCCTATGCCCTTATCGGCCTTATCCTTGTGGTAACTCGTATTTCCCAGCTTCCGCTGAAAAAATGGTTGTCATCTCAAACAATAGCCTTTAATGACATTTTAGGCTTCCAAAATGTGGACGCAGCCATTGCATACCTTTACTTGCCCGGCACCATCCCCTTCATCCTTGTGGCCATTCTCACCATTGCCATCCACGGCATGAGCGGTGATGCCGTAAAACGTGCTTGGGGCGAATCCATCAGCAAGATGAAATCCCCCACCATTGCACTTATCTTTGCCGTGGCTCTCGTTTCCATCTTCCGTGGTTCCGGTGTCAACCCCGGCAACCTTGACTCCATGCCGCTGGCCATGGCTAAAACCGTTGCTGACCTTGCAGGCGGAGCTTGGACATTCCTCTCCTCCTATGTGGGCGGCCTTGGTGCCTTCATCACCGGTTCCAACACCGTATCCGACTTGCTCTTCGGTGAATTCCAGTGGAATACAGCCGAATTGCTAAAAATCCCCCGTCAACTCATTGTTGCTACCCAAGCTGTGGGCGGCGCCATGGGTAATATGATTTGCGTACACAACATTGTGGCTGTGTGTGCTGTGGTTGGACTTGCCGGACGTGAAGGCCTCGTGCTCAAAAAGACCTTCTGGCCATTCATTTTCTACGGAATTATTGTGGGCATCATCGCCACCATCTTGGTGCAAATGTACCCCGGCATCTATTAACCATAGTTACTATCTCTAGAACTTAAAACGAGGCGCTACCTAAATAAGGTAGCGCCTTTTTTATTGTAAACATCACGATTTTTTTATATGATTTGAGCCCTCTGCGCAATTCCTGAAATTGACAAAAATACATGGATTGCTTCGTCGCTTCGCTCCTCGCAATGACTTTCGCTATATAAGACCTCTGCACAATTATTTTCTTATATAGCTTTATGTGCGAAATATGATTTTGTCTCTGCACACAAAAAAAGAGTGTGCAGAGGTAAAGGCACGAAAATCAATCACTTAACGGCGAAGCAAAGCTCCGCCTATTCTTGATTTTCGGTCGCATTGACTAACGTCAACGCTCCAAAGACCTTGCGCAATTCATTGCGCAGAGGTCTTTATATAGTAGTTTCAGTTGATAACAATAACAGCAAAGAATGAAAATTAACTTTTATTAAGGGTGTTTACCTACAAAGAATTGATAGTTCTTTCAATTGAATCGACTATAAAATCAAGTCATTGCGAGGAGCGAAGCGACGAAGCAATCCAACTTTTTTCAATTGTGCAGGGCTCTTAATTCAATGAACCGGAACTTTTGTCGTGGAAAAGAAAAATCTGCAAGAACGCTGTGGATTATTTTCAGCTTTCTTGCAGATTTAATAGACGATTTTTTTTATCGATATATTTTAAGACATCACCATTTTTACAACATTGGCTTTGTATGTTCAGTGACCATAGAGTCGATTACCATTTTTCGCCAAGCTGTTCCATGACTTTTTGGGCAGCTTTATGCCCTTGCTTTGCGGCAAGACGGAAAAGAAGAACGGCCTTTTCTTTGTCCGCTTCAAGACCTACTCCCTTTAAAAACATAATGCCAAGGTTGTTTTGCGCTTCGGCATGACCTTGATCGGCAGCTTTTAAGTACCATTCAGCGGCTTTTTGAAGGTTTTTTTCCACGCCAAGCCCTTCAAAATACTGATAGCCAAGGTTAAACTGTGCCGGTGCAACACCTTGCTCAGCAGATTTTTGTATCCAATGGAAGGCTTGCTTCATATCTTGCTTAACGCCCTTCCCCTTGCCGTACAGCTGTGCAAGATTATATTGTGCATAGGAATCCCCTTGTTCGGCAGCCTTCGTGTACCAAATTCGTGCTTGCTCCAAATCCTGTGCGATGCCTTGTTCATATTCATAGGCAGTGCCAAGACTGTTTTGTGCTTTGGCTAAATCTTGTTCTGCGGCCTTGCGATACCACTCAAAAGCTTTTTTAAGGTCTTTTTCAAAACCTACACCTTGCTCATAGTATATGGCAAGGTCGTATTGGGCTTCGGCAGAGTCATTTTCGGCAGCCTTTATTGTCCATTTTATTGATTCCTTAGCGTCTTTCTGCACGCCCTTACCATCGGCATAGCGTAAGGAAAGAAAGTACTCTGCATCGGCATCGCCTTTTTCTGCGTCTTTGCGTGCTAAGGACACGGCTTTGTCAAAATCTTTTTCCACGGCAACACCGTCGAAATAAAATTCCGCCAATTGCACACTTGCACCCTCAATATCTTTTGCAGCAGCTTTTTGCGACAATTCAAAAGCTTTTTTAAGGTCTTTTTCCACACCATCACCATCACGATAATAAGAAACGGCATAATATTGCGAAAGACCGTTGTCGAGCTTAATTCCTTCTTCCAACAAAGAAATAGCCTTTTTAACGTCTTCTTCCACACCATTTCCAAAATAATAGAGGTCAGAAAGATATGCCATGGCATCGCCGTCATTTTGATTAGCGGCTTCTTGATACCAATGGGCAGCTTTTTTATAGTCCTGCTCCACACCATCGCCATGTTCATATAATGACGCAAGATTTACTTGCGCATTCACATAACCTTTCTCCGCTGCTGTCAAATAGAGTTTGGCAGCTTCGGCATATTTTCCGGCCACATCCAGTTCATAAGCCTCATTAAAAATATCCTCGAGGGATTTCTCCGCATAACTCACGCCCTTTGTCAAAAAAAGTACCGTGCACAAACATAAAAACACAGTCAAAATTTTATGCTTGTGTAAAACAAACTTTTCCATAATAATCTCCTATAATGTTATGGGTTTAATAAAAACAATAGCATAGTAATGTACTAATTTAATATTGTAAAGAAAAATTCTTCGGTTGCTCCGGATGCGAACACGGCATTCAAATTTGCGATATTTTTTGTGGGGG
>CAYJHK010000060.1:0-10026 GCA_964369515.1 uncultured Desulfovibrionaceae bacterium | reverse complement strand
AAAAGGGTTTTCCTTCCCCCCAGATAAAAAGTAGCTGATTAAAGGCAATAGCCACGTTTTTGAATATTGACGATGACATGTTTATGGCGAAGTGCCCTTATCGAATGGGCCACAGTGCTCGCCCTTTTTTGAGATGTACACGCCCAAGGGGTAGAATGTGCTCAGCGTGTTTATGATGCGCATAGTAGAGGCCGGTTTCCCGTCCTTCCAGCGACGTGTGAAGGCTTTGTCCTTGCAGAAGTGATTGAATGTCTTCAATATTTTCTAAAATAAGTGCATTGTCTTTCGCTTTTTCCCATTCTGTTGGCATAAGCGAGCGACAGCGTGGAGCAAGGCGAATGCTGTATTCGTTTTTACCCATGATTTTTCCCATGCCACTTGCTTGCCAGCTGAACTCTGCCGGTAGAATTTCTTGCGCAGCCTGTGGTACAAAGCGAGCTGTTTCGCCAAAAAGTCCTATGGTACCGCATGGTAACAATTCTTTTTGCGTACAGGAACCTTCAAGAAGATGAGGGGAGAGTTCTTGCTTACAGCGGAAAAGTCGTGGGCTTTCATTGTCGTTGTCATTGCCATTGTCCATGACGGTTGTATGGGAGGTTGTGGAGTAGGGCGGTTTGCGCAGTTTGGCAATGTAAAAACCTTGGGCATTGCTGCGTTCTCCGTCAACACGCAATGTATTTTCTTGTAAAATGTGCCCGGATTGCGTGGGCAGAGGGTCTTGCCAGACAAAGCCTGCAAATGGTTCGAGGGGAAGCAGTTCAAATCCAAGCTCGTGCACGGCAAAATATATTTGTTCTTCATTTTCGGCTACATTGGTGGTGCATGTGGAGAAAACCACTTGCCCATTTGGTCGTAACAGTTCAAAAGCTTTGCGTAAAAGAGTTCTTTGCAAAGTGATGAGCGGCTTTACCTTATCGCCACTCCAAAGCTTAAGCACGTTAGGATTTTTTTGTACCGTTCCCCAACCGGAACAGGGGGGATCAAGTTGAATAAAATCCCAAGTGTTTGGTAATAAAGGTAGTTTTTCACCGGCATAGCTGCATGTACCCACATGTAAAAGGCTTAAACTTTGCATATTGGCACGCAAGGTGGCGAGGCGTGATTTTGACGGCTCATTGCCGAGCACAAAGCCATTTTTCCCCATCAATTGCGCCACAAAGCCGGTTTTACTGCCCGGGCTTGCGCACATATCAAGCACAGCCGGATTTTGTACCGTGTTATCTGCATGGGCTAAGAGTGCGAGGGGCGGCAGCATGGACGAGCGATCTTGTATATAGATAAGTCCGAAAAAAGCGGCAAGGCTTGCACCCAGCGGCCTTGGCTCATGGGTAAGTATGCGGCAGTACGGTGAAAATTCTTCCGGTTCGAAGTCGTAACCTTCTGCTCGTAAAAAGGCTTCCACGAGGGGAATGAGTTTGGGATCGCACACAAGACGAAAAGAACGTAACATATTTTTTTACCTTTTATGCTAAAGCCTTATGGCGACATCAATTATTATAGTCGACGCTGAAAAACGCATTTTCATGCATTTTTCAGAAAGGCACGCTCACTCCAAATGCCCCTTCGGGGGCGCCGGAAGTGAATTCCGGCTCATTTTACGTGGCGCAAAATTTTCGCTTTCGCAAAAATTTTGTTAGTCGTCACTAAAAAACCATATTTTAACGTCATAAAAATGCCGGAAAAGTGCATTCCATGCCCTTATTTTCGGCATTTTTATTTGTATATTTTAACTAAAAAATTGTTTAATTTTATATTGTTATTGTGTTTTTCAGTGACGACTATTATAGTTTTTCAAGCATTCCCAGCTCTTGCATACGCACAAAAACCTTTCGCCCAATCCAAGCATCGGTGGCGGCGTAGATAATTTGTTTTTCGGAAAGGGTGCTTGCTGACCAATTGGAGCATTGCGAGCCCTTGGAAATACGATAATCAAAGAAGTTTGCCGCAAGATTGCGCAGTCCCTGTGTTTCAAGGTTATTGGCACGGGCTATATTACCAAGATCCATGATGCCTGCAGCTTCAAAGTTATAAATCCTTTGTAATTCACGCATATCTTCAAAAATACTCACGCCAACTTTTATGATTCGCTCGTTGCTCAATAGACCGGCAAGCTCGGCGGCAAAGGGGACGTGTACTAATTGAATAAGATAGACAACGTTCTCCGCAGCAAGCTGTACCAGTGCGGGATTGTTTAATTTTCCTTTTCGAAACGATGGCTTTGTTTCTGTATCAAAACCAAGCAAATGCTCTTTGTGTAATACTTTAAGTGCCTTATCAAGTTCTTCAGCAGTGGTGACAAGCTCAATCTTACCTTCATAGCGCACTATGGGCAAAGCATTGATCTCTTCCTTGCTGAGTTTACGTTTATAATGGTCAGGCAACATAAAGTATCCGTAATATAAGTAATTTACTATGTTTTATTTGCCAATACAAAAAGTGGCAAAAATTTTATCCAAGAGCTCGTCGGGCGTGTCCAGTCCCGTGATTTGCCCAAGAGAGCTTATGGCAACATCAAGGCGCACGGCGCAAATATCGTAGGGCATTTGGCTTACCACATCATGATGCAAAAAGTGTAATTCTTGTGCTGCCATGCGTAAAAGCTCGGCTTGGCGCAAATTTGGCACCACATCACCGGCTTTAGGCTCCATTCCCCCAGCCGGTGTATCCTGACTTGTGAGCAAAGCATCCTTTATTTTTGCACACAATACATCAAGACCTTCTCCGGTTGCTGCTGAAATTCTGACGCTCTTATCCTCAAATGCTTTCCAGCTATCAGGCAATATAACTTTCGGTGCTAAATCACATTTATTCCAAACAATTAATGTGTTTGCATATTTTGCAAGCGTAAATCCTTCTTCACCAAGGCTGAGCGCAGCCTCTTCATTAAGGCTACCGTCAAGAACCAAGAGCACAAGTTCGGCACTGGCAATGCGAGAACGGCTCTGCGCTATGCCAAGCTGTTCCACACTGTCAATGGCTTCTCGTAATCCGGCTGTATCTATCAGTTTAATCGTAAGCCCATCAATATGCAGTTCTTCTTCCAAAAAATCCCTTGTGGTTCCGGCAATGTCGGTGACCAGTGCACGTTGATAACCAAGGAGGGCGTTGAGTGTCGATGATTTTCCTGCGTTCACAGCTCCGGCAAGCACAACAGCTGCTCCTTCTTGCCAAGGGCGCGAGCGGTTATAAGCTGTCAATAATTCTTCGACGCTTGTATGTACATCCTTAATTACCAAAGCAAATTCATGCGGAGGCAAACACTGTACATCTTCTTCCGGAAAATCAAGGGCAACGCATAATTCCATGCGCATCCGTTCTAATTTTTGGCGTAACTCCAGCACTTTTTTGCTGAGCAAGCCTTCCAGCTTAGCTGAGCCGAGTTGCAAAGCCACATGCGATTTGGCGCTGATTACTTCTGCCACAGCTTCCACTTGCGTTAAGTCCATGCGCCCGTTCATCAATGCACGGCGTGAAAATTCTCCTCTTTCAGCAAGGCGTAAGTGGCATAAATGCGCATATCTAGAGCTAAGATGGAGAATTTCTTGTAAAATCATGGTCATAAGCCTTTGCCCGCCATGGCATTGTATTTCAACAATATCCTCACCGGTAAAGGTGTGCGGCGCAGGCATATAGACAGCCAGCACATCGTCAAGTATGTGTCCCTTAGCGTCTAAAAATCGCCCGCGATGCAAAGTCCACGGGCGAAAATCTGAAAAGGAATGTGCAGAGGATACAAATACTTTTTTTAAAATATCCTTAGCGTAATGACCTGAAACCCTTATAATACCTATTCCACCACTGCCAAGAGGCGTGGCTATGGCGACTATGGTGTCCTGTAAATGCATAAATTTTCGCGCCAATATATGAAGTGATTAGAGGTAAACTACCAAAGTTTTATGTTCTCTTACGCTGAATAATCACACGTTTTAGTGACCCTTCACCTGAACTGCGTGTATGCAAATCCGGTGAATTTTGTAGAGCCATATGCACAAGGCGACGGTGATACGAAGACAGAGGACGGGTAGAGTGTGCTTTACCGGTTTGGCGAACTTTTTCGGCTAAAATCAAGGCCAGTTCGTTCAATTTTTCGTCTTGTCTGCTCCTATAGTCACCGGCATCCAGTTGCACTCGCACGGCTGCTTCCATGCTGCGAGAAACTATGCGAGAGGTAATGTACTGCAAAGCCGCAAGGGTTTGTCCCTCACGCCCAATAAGTAAACCGGAGTTCTCGTCGCATTCAAGGTGAACACTGACCCTGCCTTCAACGAGCGACATACTCATGGGCACATCGCCCACAATGAGGCGTGTAAGCTGGCGAACTGCTTCCAAGGTGACGGTATTCAAACGCTCTTGGTCGAGGCTTTCGAGGGGGAGGCGTGGTACATTTTCAGTTTCGTCCATGTCATCAAAGTGCATTTCATCGTTCACGGGTAAAGCGTCTGCCTTGTGAGCTTGCTTATTCTGTGCCTTATGCTGTGACTTGGGTCTATGTTTTTCCTTGGCTATGCCATCGTTATCAGCTTTATTGTGCTGCTCGCTTCGTGCTCTAGGGAAGCGTTCCGCCCTTTCATTCCTTTCATTGCGCTCCTTACGAGCCTTGGCTCCCCTTCCGGTTTGCGATTTGGGGCTGTCGGAATCAAGGTTTGCAGTTTGCCCTTTATCAGCTTGCTTTGTGTTAGTCTGCTTTGTGTCAGTTTGCCCTTTATCAGTCTGCTTCGTGTCATTACTCTTTTCGGAATGTTTTTTAGCACCTTTTTCAGTGCTTTCGTCCATATTTTTACCATGGGAAGCACCATGTTTTTCTTTAGCTTCTGCTCGTTTTTTATCGTGCGCTGAAGCCTTTTCTGATGCGGTGCTTTTTTTGCTGCGACCTAAAATATGATCCACAGCATTACGCAGTTCTACTCGTTTTGCCTGTATAATGGCTTTACGAGCACCCACAAGACCAAAGATTCCCGATTTGGAATCTTGAACAATATCAATCTCAAGACGTTCACGTGAAGTGTTATAATAGGTACAGGCTTGATCTATGGCTTCGTCAAGATTTTTACCTGTAAACTCTTTAAAACCGTCCATAAGTATTCCTATTTTTATAAATATTTATAGTAATTATTTCGCAAATCTCTTCAGTAAAAGCCATTGCTGGAGCATGGAAAGTAGGTTATTCACAAGCCAATATAAAACAAGTCCAGATGGGAAGGTTAAAAACATGAATGTAAAAATGAGCGGCAAAAACATCATGATTTTTTGCTGCATGGGATCGCCCATGGGAGGACTCATTTTTTGCATAAAATACATGCTTATTCCCATAATTATAGGCGTAATATAAAAGGGATCCGCTTGTGACAAGTCCGCAAGCCACAGTGCATCCGTACCCGGAAAATACGTGATAAAGGATGCTCCTCGCAGTTCGATGGAGGTGAGTAAGGCTTGATATAGACCAAAAAATACGGGAAGTTGTACCAAGATAGGCACGCAACCACTTGCAGGGTTGACGCCATGTGTTTTGTACAGCGCCATGGTTTCACGAGTCAGGGCTTCCCTATCATCGGCATATTTTTCACGCATAGCCAGCATTATGGGCTGTATTTTGCGCATTTTCGCCATGGAGGCATAGCTCTTTGCAGTAAGCGGCCAAAAAATAGCCTTGATGCCAATGGTGAGCAAGATAATGGCAACGCCCCAATTGTTTGAAAAATTGTACAAATACTCAAGACACCATAGCAGAATTTTTCCGATAAAACCAAACATTCCAAGGTCAATGGTGTCTTTCAAATCATTGGGAGCTTGTTCAAGTAATCTTGCCACCTTTGGCCCGACCCAATAGGAGAGGTTTTGTTCTGCCAAGGCTTTTGGGGCTACGGCAATGTCGCTTTGCTCTAAAACAACACGGTAAACCTCACCTTCCTTGCGAGCTTTAAGCGTTAAGCCCGTATTAACTTCGGCATTGGCTTGGGTATTGATTTGAGGGGTGATGGCCGACATAAAATACGTGCTGGTGGCAGCCACCCAAGAAATATTTCCCGGTACTTGCAAGCCGGGGCTCGTAAGTAAATCGTCATCGGTTTCTTCGTTGTATTCGCCGGCAATTCCCCACGCCACACGCAAGGCATCGTAATAGCCGCCGGCTGCAATGTCTTTATCTTCGGCAACACTGTAGCCAAGACGCACGGAGCGAGCTTGATCACCCAAAGTTAATATGCTGATTTTTTCTTTGATTTCATATGTATGGGCAGAAAAAGTTAAGGCACGTGTCACACGCAAACCGTCCACTTCGCCTATAAATTCCAATGTTTTTTCGCCGCTCTCAACATTGATATTTTCACCGTCAAACGACCACTTTCCCGTGCTCCACGAAGGTAAGCCGTTGACAAGCAGACCAAGCGGCGCAACCTTCGCCACCAATGGATCCACAAGGTTGATACGCTTTGGCGCAACTTGATCAGAAAATGGGCTTTTCAAGCCAATGCCAAAACCAAATATGGTAAACCAAGGTTCTTTTTCGGGAACTACGTTGTAATGTTTTAATTCAAAAGAGCGTAAAATAGCACCACCGGAGTAGATGGTGGCAGTATAGAGCGGCGTTTCAATTATAACATCCTTGCCGGGAGCAGGCGTGAAGTTGGAAACAGCAGGCTGTGTTTTTTGCTCGCTGTCAGCTTGAATTTCGCCGGCAGCTTTTTGCTCGGCGAGCTGTTTTGTTTGTTGCTCTTGGCGTGCGGCAATGTCTTCGGGGCTAGGTGTCCAACCCATTTCTTGCGAAAGTATAGTCCATCCGAACATAACGGCCATAGACAAAACTATGGCTAAAATTAAATTTCTTGATTGCATAATACCTCTAAATTGTAAGGTTTAAGCATATCTTCATAAATTTTCGATAAATAGATTTTGTCTAATTATTTGAAATATAAGAAAAACGATGCTGTTTTAGTTATGTTTATGAAGTATGCTCCCAAACCTAGTCGCTTTGTGCCTTTTGGACACCGTAAGGCGGCGGAGGAACAGGATCTACTCCGCCTTCAGCCCAAGGATTGCAACGCAAAATGCGCTTAAATGCAAGCCAAGAACCATAAATTATGCCATGCATCAAGACTGCTTGCATGGCATAAGCTGAACATGTAGGATAATAGCGACATGCTTTTGGAAGAACCGGTGAAATAAAGTACCTGTAAAAATAAACCGGTAAAAGATAGATATGTCTAAACCACATCTTCATTATTTCCCCACATGCGCAACCCCTTCTTTTCTAGACAGTTTTTTTAATACAGGGGCAATGTCTGAATAGATAAGCGCAAAGTTTACAGGTACTTTAAGCAAATTTTTACTAGGAACAACAACTATGTCCAGTTCACTGCAAATACCATGTCCATGCAAGCGAAACACTTCACGCAACACACGCTTTATGCGGTTGCGGCGCACAGCGTTTCCCATTTTTTTGCTGACAGTAAAACCCGCACGCCAGCCATTTTCCTCTTGCTTTCGCACAAAAAGTACAAAATATTTGGTAAAATAGCGTTTGTTTTCTGCATAGCACCGAACGAAATCAGCCCTGCGCTTTATTCGTTGCGCACAAGACCACTTTGCTGTTTGTCTTGTAACGTTATGCATGAAATTTTGTACTTTTGGCGAATGTTAAGCGCTTAAACGCTTACGCCCCTTGGCACGACGACGACGAATGACAGCACGACCACCGGCAGTTGCCATACGTGCACGGAACCCACAAGTACGGGCTCTTTTTAATTTACTTGGCTGATATGTTCTTTTCATTATCAAACTCCTTTGAGAAATAGAAGATGTCATTTACACTAAGAGTTATGTATTCGTCAAGCTTTCTTTGGGGCTTTGAGAGCATTTTCTTTGTGCGCCTTTAACATGTCAAATTTTTTTTGTAAATTGCTATGTAATGAAGGGAACTTGTAAATATTCGGGAATGGCATCTTGTGAAAAAAAAATGAAGCACCTTGCGTATGGAAAATAAATGGATATATTTATTGATGCGGTCAGGTGATCAGAAAAGGTTCATTGACTGTCCTTGTTTTGGCTTTTTGTAAAAAAATTATGCTTTTTGCGACCTTCTCAAGTGCGAGCACTCTTTGAGCGCACTCTTGGAAAGTGACTTTTGAAGTGCGGCTATTATCCTTGACATTTTACATAGCTGCACTGAAAACTTTTAGGAAATATGCATGGATGTAGAAGAAAAAAAACTGAATTTTGAAGAACGTATGCAGCGTTTACAAGATATTGTGAGCAGCATGGAAAGGGGCGATATTCCCCTTAATGAGAGCGTGACTCTATTTAAGGAAGGTATGCAACTTAGTAAGGATTGCCGCACTGAGCTAGAACACGCACGCCATGAAATCCGTCTTATAACCCATGAAGGGGAGCAGGAATTCCTTGGCCAATGTGAGCAGGAAGAATAGCAAGGGGGGGGTAAATGACCGAAATTTTGAATACGCAATCGCTAAAATCCATCTTAAAAACACGCAAGGCCATGGTGGAAACGTGGCTTGGTAACTGTCTAAAGGCACATGCCATGACTAACTGTCAAGGGCATAGTGTACCGCCTTTTTTACCCGATTCTTTACGCAGTGCCATGGAATACAGCCTGCTTGCCGGTGGAAAACGTATACGCCCCATATTATGCTTGACCACGGCAAAGCTCTGTGGGCTTGAAATGGAAAAAATTCTGCCCTTCGCTTGTGCCATTGAAATGATTCACACATACTCGCTTATTCACGATGATTTGCCGGCAATGGATGATGATGACTTGCGCCGAGGCAAGCCTTCAAGTCACAAGCAGTTTGGCGAGGCTATGGCCATTTTGGCCGGAGATGCCCTGCTGTCGGATGCCTTTGTGTTTATGACTTCGGTGTCGTCGTGTTGTTCTACCGGTAACGTGGGGGCTGAGCAAAGTTTACGTGCCCTTGCCTACTTGGGAAGGGCTGTGGGCAGCCACGGTATGGTGGGCGGTCAAGTGCTCGATATGCAATATACCGGAAAGAAAGACGTTCGCCTCGAGCACTTACGAACTATGCACGCCATGAAGACCGGTGCTCTCTTGCAGGCCAGTTGCGTGTGTGGAGCTTTGCTTGCAAGTGCTGATCTGCATGTGGTGCAATCGCTTGAGCGTTATGGTGCGGCACTAGGCACAGCTTTCCAAATTGCCGATGATATTTTGGACGTCACGGCAGATACTGCCACACTTGGTAAACCTTCCGGAAGCGATGTCGAACAGGGGAAGAATACATATCCCTTACTTGTGGGGCTTGAGCAAAGTCGTGTTTTAGCTGAGGAACAAAAAAATATTGCCCTGCAAAGCCTTGAGGGCTTACAGGGTGATGAAGCAGACCTTTTGCGTGGGCTGGCTAGGTACATAATAGAGCGTACCACGTAGCAGTGCGTTGAAAAAGGGGCATCTGCTGCGTCAGGCTCGCTTTTTGCTCCGGTTATGTATGTTTTCTGGATACACGCCCTGCGCAAAAAGCTTCGCCTTCCTTGCAGCTACCCCTTTTTGAACGCACTGCTTCACAGTGGTGGTTGAAAAAGGTGCATCTGCTGCGAGCTTGTGCTGCGAGGAACGAGCGAGCAAGCGTTGTCTGGTGATCTCGCTTTTTGCTCCGGTTATGTATGTTTTCTGGATACACGCCCTGCGCAAAAAGCTTCGCCTTCCTTGCAGCTACCCCTTTTTGAACGCACTGCTTCACAGTGGTGGTTGAAAAAGGTGCATCTGCTGCGAGCTTGTGCTGCGAGGAACGAGCGAGCAAGCGTTGTCTGGTAATCTCGTTTTTTGCTCCGGTTATGTATGTTTTCTGGGTGCACGCCCTGCGCAAAAAGCTTCGCCTTCCTTGTATAACGAAAGTAATTGCGAGGAGCTTGCGACGAAGCAATCCATGTCTTTTGTCAATGTGGCTATTGCCTTAACTCAGTAAAATTAAAATTATGCTTATTTCCAAAGCTTTACACTAAGCTTTGATTTTGTTGGCTCATCCCGATAGGGATGAGCAATGGGCGCGTTTTGGGAAAGGA
>CAYJHK010000059.1:0-10033 GCA_964369515.1 uncultured Desulfovibrionaceae bacterium | reverse complement strand
GGAGACCTTTTTCTAAAAAGGTCCCTCCCCCAAGAAAATTTTACAAAATTAGAATCACGTAGGGGTTTGGGGGAGGAGACCTTTTTCTAAAAAGGTCCCTCCCCCAAGAAAATTTTACAAAATTAGAATCACGTAGGGGTTTGGGGGAGGAGACCTTTTTCTAAAAAGGTCCCTCCCCCAAGAAAATTTTACAAAATTAGAATGACGTGCTTAGACACCGCCCAAATACACATCACGAATGGTGGGATCGTTCAGAAGCTTTTGCGCTTCATCTTCCATGGCCACATTTCCAACATCCAGCACATAGCCTCTGGTGGCTAGTTTCAGTGCTGCTCGAGCGTTTTGTTCAACGAGCACAATGGTTAAGCCCTTGGCGTTAATACTGCGCACCGTATCAAAAATGGAGGCAACGAGCAAGGGGGCAAGTCCAAGAGAAGGCTCGTCCAGCAGTAAAAGTCTAGGTTGTCCCATAAGTGCCCGTCCGATGGCCAGCATTTGTTGTTCTCCGCCGGACAGCGTACCTGCCAGCTGATGTTGTCTTTCTTCAAGGCGTGGAAATAGTTCATAAATCCATTGAAGTGTTTTGTTCGTTAAGGAATTGTCTTTAATAGTGAATGCGCCAAGTTTCAGATTATCCACCACGCTCATGGTACCAAAGACTCGACGTCCTTCAGGCGATTGCGTTATGCCTTGATGCACGATATCATAACTTGGCATGGTATGAATGGGCGTGCCTTGGAACAATATTTCGCCACGGGTGACTTTTTGTAAGCCGCTGATAGTTTGTAGTGTTGTGGTTTTTCCGGCGCCGTTGGAACCTAAAATGGTTACGATTTCACCTTCTTCAACTTTAATATTTATGCCGTGCAATACTTCCACGGGACCATAACTTACATGTACATTTTTTAATTCTAAGAACGCCATAGCTTAGCCCTCATCTTCATCCACACCGAGGTAGGCCTCGATGACGGCTTTATTATTACGCACTTTTTCCGGTGTATCGTCGGCAATGACGGCACCATTTTCAAGTACAACCAAACGGTGACATAGCTGCATAACCAGACGCATATCGTGCTCGATGAGCAAGACGCTGATGTCACGTTTGCGTATGCGATAGATAAGCGCCATAAGGTCACCGGTTTCTTGTTCGTTCATGCCGCCTGCCGGTTCATCTAAGATGAGCAATTCCGGATCCGAAGCCAAGGCACGGGCGATTTCCAGCAGTCGTTGATTGCCATAGGAAAGCGAACCGGCGGCTTCTTTATATTTTCCGTCAAGCCCCACAAAGGCCAGCTCTTGCATACAACGGTCAAGGGCAGCACGTTCTTCTCGTCTTTGGCTTGGCAAGCGCAACATGGAGGAAACAACGCCGGCTGACATGCGGCAATGGTGACCTGCCAGCACATTTTCCACCACCAGCATGGAAGGGAAGAGACGAATACTTTGGAATGTACGGGCGATACCCATTTTCACCAATTTATAGGGTGGCACTCCGGTAATGCGAGTATTTTTAAAATAAATATCGCCTTTTTCCGGTGTATAGTTGCCTGTTATACAGTTAAAGACTGTGGTTTTGCCTGCACCGTTTGGACCGATAAGCCCGATGATACCTCCACGCTCAACCGTAAAGCTTACTTCGCGTGTGGCGGTAAGTCCTCCAAAAACCTTTGTAACATTGGCAAGTTGCAGTAATTTTATCATTGCTTGCCCTCACTTTTCTGCAAAGAATTTTCCTGTGTATCCTTCTTCGTCTTACCATCTTTTTTGAAAAATCGAACATTATATTTGCGAATGGCCGGAACAAGCAAACCTTGGGGACGCCAAATCATCATGGCCATCATGGCAAAACCAAATATCAACATGCGTGCGTTGGAAAATTCACGCAAGGCTTCAGGTAAACCGATGAAGATGAAGGTACTTAAAAGTACGCCAAGTTGACTGCCTCCGCTCAAAATTACCACGGCAAAGAGTGTTACGGACTCTACAAAGGAAAACGACTCCGGCGTAACAACGGTCATTTTTGCAGCAAAAATATTACCTGCGGTACCGGCCCAACATGCGCCGATAATGAATGCAATAAGTTTGTATTTTGTGACATTTACGCCGCAGCCATTGGCGGCTACGTCGTCTTCTTTGATGTTGCGTAAAGCTCTGCCAAAACGTGAGTGCGCAAGCCAGCCAAAAAAGACTACGCTAATACCGACACCGGTCCATACAAGATAGTAGAACTTTGTGGGCGTGTTGATCTTAAAGCCCAATAAATCGGGGCGAGATATGCCAAAAATACCGTTGGAACCACCAAAAACACCACCAACGTCGTTGGTAATGGTTAAGCGCACGATTTCCACTATGCCTATGGTGACGATGAGTAAGTAGTCGCCACGCAAGTGAATAATGGGACGTGCCACGATGAGTGCGAAAACTCCGGCCATTATTCCGGCAAGCGGCAATAAATAGAGGACGGGTATACCAAATTGTGTATTAAATATTGCTGTTGTGTAGGCACCTATGGCATAAAAAGCCGCATGGCCCATGTTGAACAAACCCGCTTGCCCAAGAATAACATTGAGCGAAAGCGCAAGCCAAGCATAGATGCCAACGTTTACACATACATCAATAACGTATGTATCAGCAAAAATAGGCAAAATCAAAAGAAATGCGCCTAAACCGAGCAAGGAAAGTAAGCGTGCGTTCATAATTTATCTGCCACCCTTTCGCCCAATATGCCTGTGGGGCGGATAATAAGTATACATATAAGAACACCAAAGGCGATGACGTCTTTCCAAGCAGCAGCAATATAGGCCGCGCTCATGGCCTCAATGACACCGAGCAAAAGGCCTCCGAGCATAGCGCCGGGAATATTGCCAATTCCTCCCAAAATGGCTGCGGTAAAGGCTTTTAAGCCGTAACTCCAGCCCATCATAAAGTCAATTTGTCCGTAGTAAATGCCAACCATCATACCGGCAGCCCCGCCAAGGCCGGGCCCAATCATGAATACTATGGAAATAATGCGATTGACATTAATTCCCATAAGGCGAGCGGCTCCTTGGTCAATGGCAACGGCTCGCATGGCAGCGCCGGTGCGGGTGCGATTGACAAAAAGGTAGAGAACAAACATAAGGCAAAGGCAAGTAAGAATTAGCAAAATACGTACGCCGGGTATTTGCATTCCGAAAAGGTTGAGCACGAAGGAAGGGCGTACAGCTTCGGGATATACGAAAAAGCGGGCACCATAAATGAGCATAATGGCATTTTGGAAAAATATTGAAGCACCTAAGGCTGAAACAACAGCCGAAAGTCTTGGAGCGGTGCGCAAGGGGCGATAGGCAGTTCTTTCAAGCACAAAACCAACGAGAGCCACAAGAACGGCTACCATGGCAAAGACGAGCAAAATCGCTAGCTCCACAGGCAATGCGCCTGCAAGGCCAAAGCTTGCCAAGAAGGTAAAGCCAAGGTAAGCACCGATGGTGAATAAGTCTCCGTGCGCAAAGTTAATGAGCTTTAAGATGCCATAAACCATGGTGTAGCCAAGAGCCACCAGAGCGTAAATTCCCCCCACCGCTAAGCCGTTAAAAAGTTGCTGCATAAAATCAATCATAAAAAGGGCAACTCCTATTGTTTAACAGTCTTAAAAATACAAAATCAAGCCTAAAATAAGCCCCTTGATTTAAAAAAACAAGGGGCAAGCATTCAATTAATTAGTCACGAGGCTGCAAGACAAATTTACCGTTGCCGTCTACAACGTATGTGCGGTAAAAATCGCCTATGCGGTCGCCCTTGGCGTCAAAGCTGATGGGGCCGGTCAAAGCAACATAATCTTTCAAGGTGTTGGTGAGGTATGCGGCGATATCGGCGGAACTTGTTTTGCCGTTACTTACGGCATCGGCTATTACGCTGAAAGCGTCGCCTGCAAGCACTGCCCATACGGATACGGGTACGGAATTATATTCTTTTTTGAAGGATGCCAAGAAATCTTTGGCTTCCTTGCTGTCAAGGTCTTGGGGCAATGGAGGGCTGATGAAGAAATAGTCTTTGGCAGCTTTATTACCGGCAATTTTCACAAGGTCTTGGTGGTTGGTGGCGTCACCGCCCATCATGGGCACGTTAAAGCTCATATCCATTTTTTGGCGCAACAAGCTACCGGTTTCAGGATAGTAGCCGGTGAAGAAAATAATGTCGGGGTTGCTTTTTTTAAGACTTGTAAGAGTTGCTGTGTAATCTCTTTCGCCGGGGGTGATGGCGTCAAAATACACGATTTCGATTTTATTATTGTCCAGAATTGCTTTGGTTTCTTCGGCTAAGCCTTTAGAGTAGGAAGAATTGTCGTGTAAAAGAGCCACTCTTTTGTAGCCTTTTTTCTTGATAAGATTTCCTGCAGAAAGACCTTGAGAATCGTCACGAGGGCTGGTACGGAAGAAAGTTTTCAAGCCTTTTTCGGTCAAACGTACGGAAGTTGATCCGGTACCGATTTGCACAATGCCGGCTTCTGCCAAAATATTTTGAGAAGCTTCGGTTACTGCAGAACCGTAAGTTCCGATAACTGCAACAACTTTAGATGAAGCAAGCTTGTTGGCGGCAAGAGCTGCAGAACGTGGATCACCGGCATCATCTTCAAAAATCAAAGTAATGGTATTTTTTCCGGCTTTCTTGGCCATTTCATTGTAATCTTTGGCAAGTAAGTTCACGATATTCTTCATATCTTGACCTTCAGAAGCCCATTTGCCTGTCAAGGGGCAAAGAACCCCAATTTTCACTTCAGCAGCTTCTACTTGTGCGGGAACACTAAAGAAACAAGTCGAAAGTAAGGCACCTAAACACAGAACTGATAAAAACTTTTTCATACGATCTCCCTTAAAACGTTAAAACCATAAAACCTCTGACACAATCCATATTGGGAGCTAGACCCCATTAAAAAGGTCTAACCCCCGTTATACTTATGTTATTCTACCCAATCGTCCCCATCTTCAATGGGGGCAAAACCACGACGCATGGTATTTTCGGTGATAACACGTGGATCCATAAAGTGTAATAAATAGTCAGGGCCGCCGGCCTTTGTGCCAACGCCGGACATGCGCGCGCCGCCAAAGGGCTGCCTTTCAACTAATGCACCTGTATTATTACGGTTAATATATAAGTTGCCCACACGGAACTTACGTCTTGCTATATCCAAATTCTTGGGCGAGCGGCTGAAAATACCGCCGGTCAGGGCAAAACGTGTGCTGTTGGCAAGCTCAATGGCATGGTCAAAGTCTCGTGCACGCATGACAGAAAGCACAGGGCCAAAGACTTCTTCTTGGGCAATGCGATGTTCCGGAGTAATGTCGCCGACGATGGTAATGGGCACATAGTAACCATTGCCGTCAGGAACTTTGCTTTCAAAGAGCAATGTGCCTTCAGATTTGGCAAGTTCGGCATATTGTAGAACATTTTTCTGAGCAGCTGCATCCACCACAGGCCCCATGGCATAGGTGCTGTCTTCGGCAGGTCCTATGAGCATGGCTTTGGCAGCTTCAAGCAAGCGTTCGAGTAAACGATCATAAACGGTATCCAGAACAATAAGGCGTGAGCAAGCCGAGCATTTTTGCCCTTGGAAAGCAAAGGCTGAATACAAGACGTGGGGGACGCATTCGTCAAGGTCGGCGTCGTCATCAATGATAATGGCGTTTTTGCCGCCCATTTCGGAAATAACTTTCTTCACATTCATTTGATCAGGGCCGGTCTTTCCGGCTTTTTCCACAATGCGCAAGCCCACTTCCATGGAACCCGTGAAGGCGATGATGCTGATGTCTTTATGTTCGACAAGGTAATCACCCATGACGGAACCACGCCCGGGGACATAGTTAAATACACCGGCAGGAAGTCCGGCTTCATTAAATATTTCAGCTAATTGATGACCAATGATACCGGTTAGGTTCGCAGGCTTATATATAACGGGATTTCCGGTTACAATGGCCGCACTCACCATACCCATGCTGATGGCAAATGGGAAGTTCCATGGAGCGATTACAGCAGCTATTCCCTTTGCATCATAGAGGTAGTGATTCAGTTCGCCGGGAGCATTGCCAAGACGTACTGTCTTTGACAGGCGTACCATTTCACGGGCATAATATTCTAAGAAGTCAATGCCTTCTGATACATCGGCTTGGGCTTGATCCCATTGCTTGCCCACTTCGAGCACTTGCCATGCACAAAGTTCATACATGCGTTTACGGGCAATGTCTGCAGCTTTAACCAAGTATTCCGCACGTTTTTCCGCCGGAGTATCACGCCATGTGGGGAATACGTCACGGGCAGCCGCAATGGCCATATCTACTTCAGCAATGCCGCCTTGCGCCACATGACCCAGCACTTCGTCGGGATTAGCAGGATTGAGCGAGGGGATGGTTTCAGCTGTTTCCACATTTTGCCCATTAATATACAGAGGGTATTTTTTCCCTAAGTTTTTACGCACGTTGGCAATTTCTGTGGGGAAGATTTCACGGTGATCCTTACGGGTAAAGTCAACCATGGCTTCATTGACAAAAGGTCCAAGTCCTTCATGTTTTTCAGCTTCTTTCACCGGCTTTTCTGCTTTGGCACGCTCGGCGGTCAAGATGGGATCTTCCAGTAAACGCTCAATTTGAGCCTCTTCGGCAAAGCTTTGACGTAAGAAAGACTCGTTGGCTGTATTTTCCAATAAACGGCGTACAAGATAACCCATACCGGGTACCATATCACCATAGGGGCAATACAAACGCACACGCCCTGCCACACGTAAGATACCCTTACGCACAGGCTCTGCCATACCATAAAGCACTTGGAATTCGTAACGGGACTCGTCAACGCCAAGTTCGGCAGCCATTTCAAGTACGGCGCAAATGCTGCGGATGTTGTGGGAGGCGCACGCATAGTGCACAATGTCATGATTCTTCAAAATTTCATAGGATGCCCGTTCAAAAGCGGCGTCGCTGTCTGCTTTTACGGTATAAACTGGGATTTCCCAGCCCATTTGTTTGGCCTTTACCGTTTCATAATCCCAATACGCACCCTTCACAAGACGGATGGAAATTTGAGTTCCTACGTTGCGCGCCCAAGAAATAATATCAGCCACGTCTTGGTCGATATCCTTTAAGTAGGCTTGCAAAACTATACCAATGTGCGGATAATCCTTATATTCAAGCTTTAAGCGTTTGTAAACTTCAATGACAATATCTTTGTGCTTATAGGATTCCATGTCAATGCAAAGGAAGCCTTTGGCCTTGACCACACGCTCACACACACGACGCACTTGCTTCAAAATTCCTTCGACAGAACCCTCAAAATCTTGGGGGTTGGCAAGGCAGAAAGTGGCGGTTGGTTTTACAGCGACGTTGATTTTTGGCGCATGACCAAAGTCATCCTTGGAATTTCCGGCTGCTTTACCAAGGGGAGCCCATGAGTCCTGCTCTTTGTCTAAAGCGTCGATAACATCTAAATATGTTTGTACATATTCATCGGCTTCCTTGTGTGAAAGTGTTGCTTCACCAAGCACGTCCACCACGGCGGCAAAGCCTTCTTTGCGTAATTTCTTGATGTTTTTTACAGCATCATCTGTTTTTTCACCCACAATAAATTGCTTGGCCATCTCATGAATATTATTACTAATAAACTTATTGAGCATGTTTCCGCCAATGGAACCGAAGGCACTTGCCAGCTTTGCGCCGGTGGAAAGAACCTTAGGCATGTCATTGCCGGAGCCAAAATACTCGGTGATATGATCCGAAAGCAATTTTGGTGTGGTTAACGATGGAAATACGTCCACAAAGCGGAATATTTGTACCTTAAAACTCTCATTGCTCATGCTCCAATCCATAACCTTTCCCATCCAAGCCCCTTTATTAAAAAGAGAGGGCTTTTCACCGGAAATGCTTGTAAACATCTCCTTACCACGGCTTACGATTTTCACATTTGTGCTGTCTTGCATCTTTCCCCCAAAAAACTATTACTGGTTAAAATGTTAAAACAATCTTTCTCACAACAAAACTTTTTTCGTTCGCAACTCACGAACGAGCCAAATTCTTATGGAGATACTCTAACAAAGTTTAATGGAAAAAGATAGTCATTTATATGTAAAAATCTTGCATATGAGAGTTTTACTTTAGTACTGAAAAAAAATCAAAACACGCAGGATTTTATGAGTTCCTTGTAAATTAAAAAATATATTGGAGTTAAGGGTGTTTAAACATGGCTTCAACATATGCACATAAAGCGACCATACTCGATTTCTCGAAACAGAACTTTTCTTTTCTACTCATAACCTGTTGCAAAATTCAATTTCCGCCAGACTGTTAAATGATCAGGCGAGATCTGAGCTCATTCAGTAAGGCTTCACGTAAGGGTGTCGAACCGCTTTCTTTGCGCTCAATGCAGTAAAAGTTGCGATCAAAGCGCATATTGCTCACCGGTACCACAAATAAAACTTCGTCTTGCAATTCACGCTTCACCACATGCGGCGAAAGACAAGAAAGTGTTCCTTTATTTTGCAAAACCTGCTTTATGGCATCGGTGTGGGCAAGTTCCAAAAAATCCTTGGGACGCAAGCCGCTTGGTGTAATATGGCGCAAGAATGTCTCACGAGTTCCGGAGCCGACTTCACGTAATAGCCAAAAATATTGCATCAACTCTTCAATACTGTGCTCTTCTTTGGCAAGCTCACTGTCGGAAGTCACCACAACCAAATCCTCACTGCCAATGGGCATGACGCTCAAGCTTACCGTATCAACATCACCTTCCACAAAGCCCATATCAAGATGTCCTGACTCCACTTGCTGTACTATCGCACCCGTATTCCCGGAAATATAGTCCAATTCCACATGGGGAAAATGCATTTTCATATCGTAAAGAACTTGCGGAATGACCCAATTGGCCAGGGTTACCGATGCTCCCACATGCAGTTTGCCGAATAATTCTTCGCTGGAAAGCAGAGAAAGAACATTGGTTAACTGATTATAAATGGGAGCCAGACGTTTTTCCAGTAAGCGTCCTTTTTCGTTGATGCGAATACCACGCCCCACACGGTCAAATAGCTCAACGCCTATTTCAGCTTCAAATTCACGCAGAGCATTGGAGATGGCGGCCTGCGAAACAAACATATGTTGCGCAACATCACGCATATTGGGCGTGCTCGCAAGGGCCAAAAAAACTTGCATATAGCGTAAGGTCATAGTATTTACTCCTTCAGTGACAGTGGCTATTTGATGTTTGAATACTTCATGTAATGCCACAATATATTTGCAAAATCAACTTAAATAAAAAAACAGTGCACATGAGGGATTTTCCTCACCTGCACTGTTTTTTATACAAAGAAAAGTAAAAATTATTTCTTTATAGTATACTTGCGCACGCCTACAATGCCAACAACCAGTGAAGCAAGTGCGCACACAGCGGTAATAATCATAACTTGTGTTTGTAAATCCATGACGGCCTCCTTAAGTTTCATTAACTTATGTGTGTTTATTAAATTTATTTTCCGTTTCTATATACGCCAACGCCAATAGCACCAATAACTATAGCGGCAAATGCGCAGACAGCGGTGATAACCATAACTTGTGTTTGTAAATCCATGACGGCCTCCTAGAGATTGTTAAAAATTATTAAAATGTACTTTAGTAAACAATTAAAACTTAATGTTATGAAGTAAAAAACTAGAATAGGATGCTCAATGTATACTCATTGTTCCTATCTAAAGTTAAAACACCATAGGCCAAAGAGACCAAGAAAAAAACATGGGAATGAGTAAACTCCACAAAACTTTTTGATCAGCCAATACAGAACGTAGATGTAATTTCATTGCTTTCTCCATTTATTAAGATTTATTGTTAACCACGAGTTCATAGTATTCATTTTCAAATTCTTGGCAAGCGATAAAAAATAATTGAATTAACAATGAAAAATTGTTATTTTTGAGAAAAAAGGTACAAAGCGCAATAAGACTTATCTTTTAAGCTATGTACCGGCGCACCCACGGCATTCTAATTATGCGATATTTTTTGTGGGGGGAACTTTTGCTTGCGCC
>CAYJHK010000058.1:0-10097 GCA_964369515.1 uncultured Desulfovibrionaceae bacterium | reverse complement strand
CCAAAAAGGTCCCTCCCCCAAGAAAATTTTTACAAAATTAGAATCACGTGCGGACACAGGGCTCTAACAGTCAATTTCGGCAAAAACTTTTATTTCGCACTCAACGTTCAATCGACATTTGCAGTTATTTACTATCTATCTATCTATCATCATCATCATCATCATCGTCGTCATCATCATTGTCGTCGTCGTCGTCATCATCATCATCATCGCCATCATCGTCGTCGTCATTATCGCGAGCCTGTACAACATCACCAAGTCCGAAATCCACAACCGGTGCTACCAAAACAAGAGCTAAGATCAGCACAGCCATCTTGCTTTTTCCGTATAAAAAATGAAAAATACCCATATATACCTATCTCACACATAGAAACAAGAAAAAATTAAAGCCACATAAGGATTTATAACCTTATGGGGCTTTATGAAATATTTGCTGGAGCTCTTGACCGGGATTGAACCGGTGACCTCATCCTTACCAAGGATGCACTCTACCGACTGAGCTACAAGAGCAGCAACGAAATAGGTTCTATGTCATATTGCATATTTAGTCAAGAAAAAAAATAAAAAAATATATCTTTTTCTTGTGATTTTTTTATTAAATAATTTAAGCACCTTAAAACCATAAAACAATCTATGCATAAGCGATTAGTGCTTGTTCACAAATTAAATGAAAGATTTTACTCGTGGTCATGCTTATGTATTGCATATTAGCTTCCGGACACGCTCTTGGAGAGAAATTGTATAATCAATACACCTATAATTATACATACAATGCCAAGTAAGGCTGGAAAATCAAGCCGTTGACCATAGAGAAAAAATGCCAATACGGTTGTTCCCACAATGCCAAGTCCTGACCAAATGGCGTAGACAATGCCCACAGGCAATGTTTTCACTACCTGCCCAAGGAGATAGAAGGCGATCCCATATCCTAAGATAACGATGATGGACGGAAACAGCACTTTAAATCCATTGGTTGCCTTAAGTGCTGTTGTGGCGATTATCTCAACAATTACAGCAATGAACAAGAGAACATATCCATTCATATTGCTTCACCTTTAAATTCAAAATGTATGACATACGAACACGCCTGTTGTAAGTGATTTCACGACAAAAAAACAGGCGTGTGCATTTTAACGCATGGTCAAAGCACTTTCAAGGTCTTGGTATTTAAAACTAAAGCCAAACTCTGAAATACGCTTCGGATACACACTTTGACCTGAAAGTATAAGTTCTTCGCCCAATTCGCCAAGGGCAAACTTGAGAACAGTGCTTGGCATGGGTACAAAGGCCGGTCTGCGCATTTTTTTGGCAAGCGCAGTGACAAACTGCCGCATATTGTACATTTGTGGTGCACAAATATTAAATATACCGCTGGCTTCTTGTTTCTGAGACAGAAAATCCACACTTTGTAATACATCATTGATATGCACAAAAGGCATGGGTTGCTTGCCACTGCCGGGCACACCGCCTACAAAAAACCTAAAAGGTCGTGCCATAGCCGCCAAAAAGCCTCCCGGTTGGACTTTGGCGGTAGTTTTTTCTTGAAACTGCAAACCGAGAATGGGAGCAAAGCGTAAAGTACACAGTCTTATGCCAAGCGCAGGTATGGCTTGCATTTCCCTTTCCCAAGCAGCGCACACATTGGCAAGAAATCCTTGACCTTGCGAGCTGTATTCGGTGCACATGGGGGCTTGCGTCATATCATCCCACAAGCCATAAAAACCGCAAGCGGAGGCTTGTAAAACGGTTTTAGGGTAGTGTTCATCCATATTTTGCAAATTCTGTAAACTTTTACACAAAGCCCTACAGGAAAGCACACGGCTTTGCAAAATGACTTCCTTGCGCTTCTCAGTCCAACGTTTGGCGGCAATATTCGCTCCGATAAGATTTATGATCAAATCCGTTGCCAACAACAGCGGCGTTAAAGCAATTTCGCTCGTTCCGTCCCAAACTTCATGTTTTATATGGGAATCCGGTTTGGGATTTTGCGAAGTCACCACAACTTCATGTCCTTTATTCATGAAATAATGGCTTAAATGTGACCCCACAAAGCCTGTTCCGCCTAAAATAAGAATACGCATATATTTAGTCCTTGTTTGAAGTAAGTTTTTCTTCATGCGCAGCAATTTCTGCCTCGCGCGCAGCTTGAAGAGCAAAGGCAGCAAGCACAGGTCCGGCCACAATGCCCACCGGCCCAAGCGCAACCAAGCCGCAAAGTACGGCAATAAGAACAACCATAAAGGAGGTTTTAAGCCCTCCTCGTAAAAAGAAGGGGCGCAAAACGTTATCGGCGCCTACAACAATAATAACACACCACAGCATAAGTCCGACGGCAGCCGCCTTGGAAACGGCAAACCAGATATAGACTCCCACCGGCAGCCACACAAGGCTTGTACCCACAAAGGGAATGGGCGCCACAAAAGCGGACACAAGTCCCCAAAAAGCCGGTGACGGCAGACCTGCCACAGCAAAACCAAAGCCACACAAAATACCCTGTATGCAGGCTACGAGCAATACCCCCCAAAGGACGGCACGTATGGCTTGGCGAATGCTTTTTTCAAAGCGTATGAGCACACTCTCAGGAATACCGGAAACGGCTTTGAGAAAATTAAAAAAACTCGGCGCATATAAAACACCTGTAATACTTAATGAAATAAGGATGCAAAGCCGTACCATAAATGCCATGGTTCCGCTTGCAATGCCAAGACTTTTGCTCACCAGAGTTTGAATGGCACCTGCCAAGAACGAAGTCAATTCGGCGGTCAGCTCCTTTGTACCGCCTTCAAACCCCGGAATCATACGTAAAAGCGAATCCACATCGTCGAAAAAGGCTTGCATTTCAGGGCCATAAATCCAGCCGGAACGCTGTAAATCCTCTAAAATGCGTAAGCCGTTCATGGCTTGCGGCGTGACCATAAGAACAACTACAGCAATGGGCAAAATAATTCCCACGCAAAGCCCGACACTTATACAACACGCAGCAACCTTTTTTCCAAAGCGCGTACATAAAAAATTATAACTGGGACGCAATAAAATTGCAAAACAAATGGCCAAGAAAACTTCCATGGGAAAAGGCCATAAGACAACACTCCATGCTAAAATGACAAGTACCGTATATATTTTGTGCAAGATATTTTCCTTTGTGGGTTTGTAAACGAAAGCTTCAACTAAAACTGAGACCTCTGCGCAATTCATAAAACTGACAAAATATATGGATTGCGTAGCGATGTCGCAGTGACTTCCGTTATAAAATCAAGTCATTGCGAGGAGCGAAGCGAGGCGGCAATCCATGCCTTTTTGAATTGTGCAGACATCTTAGAGCAATTTAACTTTGAAATTTTCAATTTCAAAGTTTTAAGACACGCTCGCTCCGGCATTTAACAGCGCAAGTTAATTGCGCTTATGCCTTCGCGGCGGACTCCTGTTAACACAGGCGTCAGAGCATTTTAATGTTAAAATGCTCTAAACTACTTTCGTAATCAACTCTTGTGAGACCTTCATGGTATTCACGAAAATAGTTTCGAACAGACTTTCGGTTCATTGTAAGAAAATTCACTGTAGGTAAATATTTCCTGTTGTAAAGCTGTTTTTTTTATTCAAATATTTTCGTAGCATAGAGAAAAATTCACCAAATTCAAACAAAGCCATAAAAATATATGCAAATTTTGTCTAATATTTCTTTAACTTATATATTGGCATTTTTTTTGCATAGACACCACTGAAACAGTATAATCTGTTATCCGGGGATTATTCAAGCCAAGGTGGGCAAAAAAATCCACATGGAGGACACCGTGAAAAACATATCCAATGCCATAAATACTATGCTCCATACGGCAGATTTGTCTTCAGAGCATGTGGACATAAGCCAAGAACGCAACGCTACGCCTTTGCACGCAGGCGAAGAAGAGCAAGCCTACAAAGTTATTGATCATTGTATCAGTACCTTTGGCGAAGAGGCTTTGCACGAACTTCAGCAACATATAGAATTTTTACAGGAAGATTTTTTAGCGCATTTGTATGCTCGATTGACTGAAAAAAATCTTCAGCTGGATGAAAAGCTTATACTAAGTTTAACCGCAGAAAATACGCTCTTTTTGCAGTGCCAAGAACATGAAGAAGCTTTGCTGGCTGCCCTTGGAGAAGATACGGACTTACTCAAGCGTTTACAAGATTTACGTGCCATAGCATTCATATCACAAGGCTTACTTTACATAAGAAATGCTAAAGAAGAAAAGCCGGATGCAAGCCTTGCTGAGTACAAAGTGTGTTTAAAGGGGAAGTTATCGCATTTTTATTTACGCTGACAGTGCGTTGAAAAAGAGGCACCTGTCCCTTTTTCAACGCGCTGCAAATGCCGCAGGATATCCATCTTTTATACTTGAGCGAATTTCCATCAAAAAAATAATTAATCAGCGTTTCCTTATGAATCGACACCATATTTTTTCAGTTTATTGAGCAGTGTAGCTCGTGTTATGCCCAGTCTGCGTGCGGCTTCGCTTTTGTTTGCGTCCACGTCGTGTAGGGTTTGGGTTATGGCTTTGCGTTCTATTTCATCAAGGGAAAGGCCGGCAAGGGAAAGTCCGGAGTTGGAAAGTTCGGAGTTGGAGAATTGTCCATCAACATTGAAATCTTCGTCTGCATTATGTTGTTGAGCAGACAGGGTGAGAGGCAGTTCTTTTTCTGTGATGGTATCACCAAGGCACATAATGACCGCTCTTTCCATGGCATTTTCCAGTTCACGCACGTTACCCGGCCATGGGTAACGTATCATAAGATCCAGTGCTTGCGGTGAAAATCCTTTGATATTTTTTCGATTACGTTGGGCAAAGCGTTCAAGAAAGTGGGTGGCGAGTAAGGGTACGTCTTCCTTGCGTGTTTTGAGTGAGGGCACTTCGATGCTGATGACATTGAGGCGGAAGTAGAGGTCTTCACGGAAGTTTCTGGCTTTGACTTCTTCGAGTAGGTCTCTGTTGGTGGCGGCGATGATGCGCACGTCTACTTGTATGGGAACATCGGAGCCCACACGTTGCACTTCGCCTTCTTGCAGGGCACGAAGTAATTTTGCTTGCAGAAGTAAGGGCATTTCGCCGATTTCATCAAGAAAGAGAGTTCCGTGATTGGCTTGCACAAATCGTCCTTCACGTTTTTTATCGGCACCGGTAAAGGCGCCTTTTTCGTGACCGAAGAGTTCGGACTCGAGCAGGCTTTCGGTGAGTGCGGCGCAATTGACTGTAATAAGAGGACTTTGCGTGCGCGCGCTGCCTTGGTGCAAGGCCTTTGCCACCAGTTCTTTACCTGTACCGGAAGGACCGCTGATGAGTACGGTGGCTTCAGTGGGGGCAACGGTGGTTATGAGGGTGCGCAAGTCTTCCATGGCTTTACTGCGTCCAAGAATACCGGGCACCACGGAATGTTCCGAAAGTTGGCGGCGTAATTCTCTATTTTCCACGGAAAGTTGGCAGTGTTCGAGGGCTTTGTGCAGTGAATTTTTCAACACATCAAAGTCCAGCGGTTTGATGAGGTAGTCATAAGCACCGATGCGCAAAGCTTCCACGGCTGTTTCCACCGACGAGTAGGCTGTCATGAGGATTACGGGCAGGGCGGGATTAAATTCCAAAATATGTTTGAGACTTTCTATGCCGTTCATGCGTGCCATGCGCACATCCATGAGCACGAGGTCAAAGCTTTGTTCTTGCACCTTGGCAAGGGCTACATCGCCGTCGTCGGCTTCATGTACTTTGTATTTCCAAGAACTTAGTAACGTGCGCAACATATGAGCGTGGGCGCTGTCGTCATCAACAATGAGGATATGGGGCGAATTTTTCATGCAATAGTACCTTTTGTATCGAGAGGGAGGAGCAGGCGAAAAGTTGTGCCGGATTGCTCATGTTGACTGGCATTTTTTCGCTGCGAAATGACGGATATTTCACCGCCGTGTGCTTCTATGATTTTGTGCACCGTGGCAAGGCCAAGTCCCGTACCTTGCCCCTTGGTGGTAAAATAGGGGTCAAAGATGTGAGTAAGGTGTTCTTCGGCAATGCCTTCACCGGTGTCTTGTATCTTAATCGCCATAAATTTCTGTCCATAAATGGCAAAGGAGAATTGCATCTCCCCCCCGTTTGGCATGGCTTCGATGGCGTTGAGGCAGATATTGAGCAGGGCTTGTCCGAAGCGATCCACGTCAAGCGGCACGGGCGGAAGCGGTTGTTTTGGGTAATGGATGTGCAAATGTACGTGTTTTTTTTCCGCATCTTGACGTAAAAGTTGCAACGAATGTTCCACGACGGTAAGGATGTCACAAGGGCTGGCATGTACATCGGTGGGACGAGAAAGTCCAATTAAATCGGTGATGACTCTGTTAAGCCGCTCCACTTCACGCACCATAACTTCGGCAGCCTGTCTATCGTCGCTGCCTTCCGGAAAACGCTGTCCGAAATAGGTGGCATAGCCTTTAATGGAGCTGAGGGGATTGCGTATTTCGTGGGCAACGCCGGCGGCAAGGTTGCCTATGGCCGCAAGCTTTTCTTTTCTATTCATTTCTTCTTCAAGTTTGCGTACCTGCCCTTCGGCGAAGGCTTGACGTTTACGTGACTCTTGCGCACGCAGGGCATAGTATATGGCTAAGATGAGCGCAGCAGCGGCAAGGGTAATGCCGCCGGCCAAGGAAAACAAATAGATACGGTCTTGTTTTTGTCCAAGTTCGTAGGGGCTTATGTCAAGACCTAGGAAAATGAGCACGGGAGTTGTGGGGAGCACGTTGTTTTGCAACCTGCGCTCGTTGCGCTGTTTTTGGTTAAGGCGTGGGGTTTTCAGTCCGTTTTGATTAAGATTTTGTTGTCTACGTTGTTGTTGGCGAATGAGTTTTGGCATAAAATCACGGAAAATAACAAACGTCTCCTTACCTTCCACCCTTGCGATGAACCAGCGTAAAGGGCTGTTTTTTACTGTGTTGGAAATATCCAGCATGAGCTTTTCGTTCACTTCTTGCCCGTTCACTTCCAAGCGTTTACCGGTGCGTTCACTGTTGCTATGGGCTAAAATGGTACCATTTTGTCTGACTATGGAAATAAAACGCACGTCCACATTGACCAGCTCCTCCAGCGTTATTTGCAAGGGGAGGGGCGAACGATGCCGCATACTCATGCGCACCGCACCTTCCACGGCATGAATTAAGGCCTCGCCCTCACCAATGAGCAAGCGTACCATATTAGCTTCGTTTTGCCCCAGTGAAAGGGTCAAAATGGACGTAACTGCCAAGAATAATACCCCCACAACGCCAATGATGGGCCAAATGATGGAAACCATCTTCCTTTGCGGCTTTGGCGTTATTTTTGTTTTGGTATTTGGCATTTCGTCGTTAATATTTGTATGCATGGGAAAATTGTTCTCCAAAATGTCAGATGAAATGTATTACATGCTGACAGCTACGAAAATGTAAATTGTCCGCCCATTCTCGTCAATGTAATTTTTGTTGACTTGTGGCGTGGAAAAAGCGCATGGTATGCGTGGGCAATTCTAGGTGCTGTGCAAATCGTTTACAATGTTGCCGTGAATATATTCTTTAGGGAGTAACTATGCTATATTTTAGAAGAATTATATTGCTCTGTTTCCTGTGTGTAGCTGCGGCTATGCCGATAAGCATTGCTGCTGCCACTGCGCCTGCCACTGCGATCTGCCCCGAGCATGTGGTGGATGCTCGCTTTGGCGTTGAAGCTTGGCTCAAAAAAAATTCTTCCGGAAAATATATTGTATCCTTCAACAGTTATGAGCCTGATTTTGCTATGGAAATAAGCACGGAGGAGGCGGAGAAATATTTTAAAGATCCTTATGCCTTGCACAGCATTTATTTTAAGCTTGAGCAAAAAATTCTTGAGTCGGAAGGAAGGACGATGTGCGGTGTTGCGGCTGTCTTTCTTGAGGCAGAGCCGGCGAGTAGGTCTGATATTTCCACCGCTTACGACAGTGCTTGCTACACAAAGGATTTTGACCCCATAACTGTTACCGGTACGCTTACGGACATTACAGCCACCGCTGATTTCGATATTATTGTTGTACAGGATGGGATTGTGAGCAGTGATATTGTGTGCAGCAGTGAGCAGGCGGAAGAATTTTTTGGTACGGAGGCCATTGGCAAGCAAGTATCCGTTACATACAGACCTCGTCAGATGCGGATGGATTCCCATTGCTTGCGGCCTTTTTTTATACAATCTGGCACATTGCTTGATGCAAATACTGCCAAAACTGGTGAAGAAGCTGCAATGTCTGATGCAATGTCTGATGCAAAGCCCGAGAAAGAAGTGCTTGAAAAGTCGAGCGTGCAAGCGAATGAAAAAGTGGGTGAGAAAGTGGATGAGAAAAAGCTTGCTTCTTACATACAAACGTTGCAAAAATTTCCCAAGAAAGTTTCTCCCTTCGGCAAGTATATAGATTTGGCAAAGGCTGCATATTTCAAGACCTTTACCCTTAAGGATACTGCCCCAAATCGGCAGGCGGGTTTTGAAGCATTTTATGCATATTACTTGGGCATTTTGGCGGAAATATCCAAGGACAGCGATGGTTTTTTGAAAAAACTTGAGAAAATTGCCAATGGAAGCGAGCGTGGTACACGTTATGCGGAAAAATACGGTTTTGCCATTTTGCGTCAAAATAAGGGACCGTTTGTGGTGAAAATTGACCCTATATATTTACAAAAAACATTTGAAGGTTATCTGACAGATAGTTGGACGGATTATTTTGCCTTTGAAAGCGTGAATCAAGCACTGTACGTGCGTGGTCATGTGAATAAAGACGATGATTTACAAAAGAAAAAGCGGGCTTTAGGCAAGGCTTTTCTTGAAAAATACCCTGACTCGTCCTTGGTGCCAAGGGTGAAAGAAGCCATGAAGGAATAAGGAAAAATATGAATATAGCTAAACCTTTAAAGGATGCTGAAGCTTGCGCAAAGCTTTTGGAAAGGCTTGATGCGGTGCTTAATGGTAAGCAGCTGCGCTTTATGGAAGTGTGCGGAACGCATACCGTGGCCATTTTCCACAGCGGCTTGCGTGATCTTTTACCCAAGAATATTACGCATCTTTCGGGGCCGGGCTGTCCTGTATGCGTTACCCATGATGCCGAGGTGGCCACTTTTCTTGCTTTGGCTCAAAAGGAAAATGTCATCGTGGCAACCTTTGGCGATGTGCTGCGCATTCCAAGCCCCGACGGCAAGAGTTTGAAGCACGCACAAGCTGAGGGCGCACGCATTGAGGTGGTGTATTCGCCCATGGATGCCTTGCAGCTTGCGCAAAAAAATCCTCAAGCCAAGGTGGTATTTTTGGGCATAGGCTTTGAAACCACTGCCCCCACGGTGGCGGCGACTTTGCTCATGGCTAAGGCGCAAAATGTGGAAAATCTACTGGTTTTTTCCTGCCATAAACTGGTGCCGCCGGCTTTGCGTGCTTTGCTTGACGATGCAGCATGTTCTGTAGATGCTTTCTTGCTTCCCGGTCATGTTTCTACTATTTTGGGGCTTGAACCCTATGCTTTTCTTGCCGATTATCAGAGACCGGGCATAGTTGCCGGTTTTGAAGCCACCGATATTTTATTGGCCTTGGTGTTGATGGCACAAGAAATACGAGACAATACTTTCAGTATACACAATGCCTATATGCGGGCCGTGGATGCCCAAGGTAATCCCAAGGCGCAGAGTATATTGGAAAAAGTTTTTACTCACAGTGATGCGCTGTGGCGTGGTCTTGGGTCAATTCCCATGAGCGGCCTGAGCTTGAATGAAGACTTTGCCCATTATGACGCCTTGCAGGTGCTTGGTATGCAACTTCCAAACGTAAAGCCGCTTGCCGGCTGTCGTTGCGGTGAGGTACTCAAGGGTAAGATATTACCACCGCAATGTCCGCTCTTTGCCAAGGGCTGTACGCCGGCTGCACCCATTGGCCCTTGCATGGTTTCGACGGAAGGCAGCTGTGCGGCGTATTTCAAATATCGTTTGACTGTGGTATAAAGGAAAAACTTGGAAATTTTGTTAATTGTTTTTCTGGGGGAAAACCTCTTGTGAACAAAAGGTTCTTCCCCCAGACCCCCTTTCCAAAAAACTTTCACGCGAA
>CAYJHK010000057.1:0-10122 GCA_964369515.1 uncultured Desulfovibrionaceae bacterium | reverse complement strand
CCCCCCACAAAAAATATCGCAAATTAGAATGCCGTGTAAAATTTATAACTGTGTACTGCTTGCAATTGACAGAGTGAGGCGTTGCGCTTAAAAACTATAATGCCTTGGAAACATCACCTAGGTATAAAACGTTTTGAGGAGAAAATTATTATGTTAGACAGTTCAACAAATTTTGGTAAGAGCATTGCGAAGGTTTTAGAGGTGGTCATGTTTGAGAATTGGCTACGCTTTTATTTTATTCATGCCGAAGAGCATGACGAAGCAGGTTCCAAGAGCGAAAAGCTTTACATCCAAGTTCCCGAACAAGGTGTAGAGCGCATAAAGACTTTATATCCGGGGCTTTATCCTTTGCTGGATAAGATTAACGGCAGGGAGATTAATTTTGAGTCCTCACGTTCTGCGGTGTGCGAGCATGTGCTTACGGAACTTGACGGTAAAACCATACCCAAGGATTCTTCGGGTACTGTTTTTGACAGTAGTAGTTTTCAGGTTGAATTACAGTTGTTTAATACATTTGTTCAAGCGCATGAAGCGCAACTTGATGAAGGATTTATGGAGTTTGGGGCTTGGCAAAATTTCTATTCGCAGTGGCGGCAAACCGACGCAGTCAAGGAAGTTGCTTTAAAGATGATGAGTGTTACTAATGAACAAGGAAATAATACGTCGCAATAATTACGGGGGATATCTTAAATGAAACGGAGTCTAAAAATTTGTTTGTTGTTCATGTTTTGCGTGCCGTTTGCTTTGGCAAATACGGCTATGGCCTATGAACACAAATTTTTGACAGATGCGTATTGGAAAACAGCCACGGTGCAAGATGTGCAAAATAGCATCAATCAAGGTGCTGATGTGAATATGCGCTCCACCAATAATGCCGAAGACGGCTTTTATTTGGATGACACGCCGCTTATGTTTGCTGCCAGAAATGCCGACAATCCTGCGCTTATTGAAACGCTTATCACCCTTGGTGCCGATGTTAATGCCAAGAGCCACATGGGGACAGCGCTCATCGATGCCGCATCCGACAATACCAATCCGGCCGTTGTGCAGATGTTGCTGCGGCATGGTGCACGTACATATATGAGCAACAACTTTACGCCGTTGATGTTTGCTGCGCTTAGTAATAATGAACCCAAAGTATTGCAGGTGCTTATTAGTAGTGGCATCAACGTGAACGCCCGCAGTAGTATGGGTGAAACGGCGCTGATGTTTGCGGCAGGTTATACGAGAAATCCGCAGGTGGTTAGTGTACTTTTGCGAAATGGTGCTTTTCCAAGTGCTGTGAGTGATAATGGGCGCACTGTTTTGCAATATGCCGGTATGAATAAGCATCACGCCGAAAGCATTAAAAAAATACTCAGGGCGGCCGGTTCCAGATAAAATAAAAATCCTACCTTTTATGATAGATACATAAATATCGCCCATTTATGTATCTGTAAATGCAACGAACGGCATATTTTTTGCAAATCACCCTGTAAGGGAACTTCCCTATAGGAGATTTGCCATGTTTTTGACCCCTACTTTTTTTAAAAAATATGTCGTGCGTTTGCATATGCAACTATTTTTAATCACAGCCTTTATTGTTTTTTTTGCCCTACCGTCTCATGCCGTGCGCATCAAGGATATCGCCACTTTTTCCGGCCAACGTGACAACCAACTCATAGGCTATGGTTTAGTGGTGGGGCTTGCAGGTACCGGCGATAAAACAGGTTCTACCTTTACCACAGCCTCTATTGCCAATATGATGGACAAGATGGGCATTGGCGTTGACCCGACCAAGGTCAAAGTCAAAAATGTGGCGTCAGTTATGGTGACGGCACGGATGCCCGTTTCTGCTAAGCCCGGTTCTAAGCTGGACGTGACGCTTTCCTCCGTTGGGGATGCCACGTCGTTGCTTGGCGGCGTTCTTTTGCAAACTGCGCTTAAGGGCGTTGACGGTAAGATTTACATGTTGGCGCAGGGTTCGCTCACCGTTGGTGGATTTTCTGCCGGAGGTGCTGCGGCGACAACGCAGAAAAACATCTCCACAGTGGGCATAATTCCCGGCGGCGGCATTGTGGAGCGTGCCATTCCCTTCCAATTTAATGATCAAAGTAATTTGACCCTCTCCTTGCGTAATGCGGATTTT
Source organism: uncultured Desulfovibrionaceae bacterium (assembly GCA_964369515.1). Taxonomy (GTDB): domain Bacteria; phylum Desulfobacterota; class Desulfovibrionia; order Desulfovibrionales; family Desulfovibrionaceae; genus CAYJAD01. Next base: position 7,994 of record CAYJHK010000057.1, on the reverse strand, counting down.
AGCACCAGTCAAAATATTTCCGAAAGGGTGAATAGGGCGATGGGCGGAAAATTTGCCAAAGCCATCGATGCATCGACGGTGCAAATCAATGTGCCCGGTCAGTATCAAGGTAATTTGGTTCCGCTTATGGCTTCCATTGAAAATATTGAAGTTTCCCCCGATGGACCGGCAAAGGTTGTCGTTGATGAAAAAACAGGTACTGTGGTGCTTGGGCGTAATGTGCGTATTTCCCAAGCCGCTGTTGCCCACGGTAATTTGCAGATAACTGTACAGGAAGCTGAGCAAGTTTCCCAGCCCGGCGCATTTTCGCAAGGTCAGACTGTTGTCAGTCCGGAAACGGAAGTAAATGTACGTGAAGAAAACAGGCGGCTCTTGATGGTGGAAGGGGCAACCTTACAAGAGTTGGTGGACGGACTAAATGCCATTGGAGCAACGCCGCGCGACCTTATTTCCATTTTGCGTACCCTGCAAGTTTCGGGTGCGCTCCATGCAACCTTGGAGGTGATCTAAGATGTCAAACATTCATTTAACGCAAAATGCCAATAATGCCACCTCCAATATGCAAGCGCAAAAAGTGGAGCTTGTGCAAAATGAGATTAAGGCGCTGGGTAAGAGTGGGCTTTCGGAAGCCGAAAAGGCTAAGAAGTTACGTGAGCAGTGTGAAGGTTTCGAGTCCATTTTTATTCAGAAGATGTGGCAACAGATGCGTGCTACCCTGCCGCAAGAAAACCCCTTGGTGGGACGTGAAGAAAAATTTTGGCAGAGCATGTATGATCAAGAATTGTCAAAGAAAATGGCGGAAGGCGGCGGCATAGGGCTTGCCGATATGATGTATGAGCAGCTTTCGCAAAATTTGGTTTCAGCAACCCGTACCACGGCTAACGGTGTACAGCACGGAGCCGGCGGCATTCCTCTAAATAGTGTTGCTATCGGTAATCTGGCAGCTTCGGCTAACTCCAAAGCCTTTGTTGCGCAGCCCGCACCCTTTATGCCTGTTTCTCCTGCTGATTTAGATGAGCAAGATGGCAGTGCTGCAAAGGATGGTCTGGCGCAAAATACGTCAAAACATAATCTTTATGAGGAAGCTGCTGCGCATGTGAATGCACCCTTGTATGAGGAGCTTGGTACGCCAAACGGGCAAAACACACCGCAGCAATATTTTGTAAACTCGGGTCAGGCAACGCAACAGTATTCACAACAAGCGCAACAACAAGCGCAATCTGTTGCAAATAATGGAAAAATGCAGACACAAATTGTTTCCGCCAACGGCAAACACGATAACAGGGCTTTGGAGGCTTTCCTTGCCGGTGCGCAACAAACTCCTCAAGCTCTGGCCAAGGCTCAAGCGCAAGATAATGGTGTTGTGCAGCAGTTTCTTGTGGGCTTACAGCAAAAGGGTCAGCAGGGGCAACTGTTGACACCGCAAGGCGTAAACGCAAGTGGTGCGCAAGCGCAGAGTCTTGCTTCGTCTAATTCGTCCGTTTCCCATGTGCAAGGTGCGCCCATAATTACTTCGGCACAAAGTCACGGTATGCAAAGCCCGGTTGTGCGTACCACCTACACCACAAATATTCCTAAGAACCAGCGCAATGGCGATACGGAAAGGCTGGTGCGTCAGGTGCTTACGAAAGATATGAACCAAAACGCAAGTACGCAACAGGCGCAACAGCAAGCGCAGGTGTTAGCGCAAAATCTAGCTTCGCAACAGGCGCAACAGCGAGCGCAACAGGCGCAAGAGGTGAAAAATATTCAAGTAATCCCCTATGACGCCAGAGTGCAAGCTCAAGTAGAAGCGCCTCCCGTAGCAGAGCCTTACAGTAATCCTTCGGCGACGCCCAATCCTCAGCCTGTAAATGCTCAAGCTCAAAGTCAGGCTCAAGATGTAGGGCTTGGTACGCACTTTATGCCGCCGTCAAGTGCAGTCAATCCTAATGTGACGACGAAACCGAACACCATGCTTAACCCAAGCGGTGCAATTAATCCACAGGTTCTACAGCAAAATTTTGCTAAACAAGATAGTTAGTGGCTTTAGCTCCAATAGAGTTATCATGTAAACGGGGATGCGTAGAATAAACGTGTTTTGGTAAACGTGGGGGGCTTATTCCCTCACGAAAAAGTCTTATGGTAAAAATTTTCCCAATACTCTTTACTAAAAAAACGGCAAATATAGTGGCAAATGTCTGATTTAATAATTAATGCTCCTAATTTTGGTTTAGGTATGTTATTTGCATGGAAGTCCCTAGCAAATCATTTGAGACTTAAAAGGGAAGAAAATTCCTCGTAATATTTTATCGGAGAAAAGCTATGTACAAGCGCATACGTACAGCCCTAAATCGTCAAAAGCAAGCCATGAGGCTACTTGTCCATCTGCTTGAGGAAGAATATGCCCTTTTACGTCAGCGTAAAACCGAGCAAGTTGTTCCTCTTGAAATGAGCATACATGAACTTATTCGCCAAATGGCCAAGGAAAAAATTTTCATTAAAAATATGCTTGATGGCGGAAAAGTTAAAGTATACGCCGCACTTTTGCCCGAGGAGCAAAGTCAAGAAATTTTAAGTATTTTTCAAGATGTTGATAAATGTGAACAAAAGGCAGCACGGGCGGCTTCACGCAATGCGCAGCTTTCCTTGGCACTTATGGATCAGCGTCAACGTCTTTTACAAGAATTACATTCAAAAATTACCCCAAAGAACCAGCTTACCTATGGTAGGAAAGGAGCTATGGGTAATCGCAGACCGGAAGCTGCATTGATTTCGGGGAGGTTATAATGGCTATTAATCACTTAATGAATATAGGGCAATCGGCACTTAATGCCCAGCAAGCAAATATTTCAACAACAGGTAACAATATTGCCAACGTGGATACCCCGGGTTATTCACGGCAATATGTCCAACTTGAAGATGCCTATGCCTTAAATATGACTCCCGGTTCGCAAGGGCTTGGGGTCAATGCTACGCAAATATTGCGCCGTTTTGATCAATTTGTGGAAGTTTCCTTCCTTGATAAATCAGGCGAAGCTTCTCGTTGGCAAGAGCAAACCCAGACCATGACCAGCGTTGAAAGTATTTTCAATGAGTCAAACCGCACAGGCATTAATGATGCCATGACGCAATTTTTTACTGCGTGGGAAAGCCTTGCTCAGCTTCCGGATGATCCGGCAAAACGTCAAGACCTTGTAAGTCTTACCGATAATTTAAGCTTGCTTATGACGCAAACCATGGACGATTTGAACGACATCAGTAAGCAAATGGACTTAAATATTCAAGTGGATATTGACAGAGCCAATGAACTTATACAAGGCATAGCCGACTTGAATACGCAAATTGCCCGTAACACTATTGATGGTGCCAATAATCCCAATGACTTACTCGATAAGCGTGATGTGGCGGTGCGTGAACTGGCAACGCTTCTGGACATAACCACCGAAACAACGGTTGACGGTGAATATGTGGTGCGCACAAGTTCCGGTATGCCCCTTGTGCAAGGGCCGCAAACCTTTGAACTGCAATTTTTGGGGCCAAGGGCTGAAAACAATTTGCGTCCCGATTCCACCTATCAGGGCGAAGTTGTGTTCGATGGTTCGGATGCCTATGAATATACAGTGGAAGTGGTAAACGGCGGTAATGTGGGTGATACTCCACCGCCATCATATAAAGTATCCCTTGACGGCGGCAATACTTGGCTGCGTGATGACGATGGTCAAGTAATCAATTTTACCGTCACGGGACAAGACTATGACGGTGATGGAGTAATTGAAATTGATCCGGTGCAAGTGCACGATTTAAAGATTTCCTTTACGGATGCCAATGATTTCAATACGGGCGACCGTTTCCAGATTGTTCCTAAAAGCGGTGTGTACTTTATTGAACCCACCCGTGGCCCACAAAATATGACGCCGCAAACCGATTTCAACAATGTGGTAAATGCCCAACGCCTTACCGGCGGAACCATCACTTCCTATTTTGACGTGCGTGATAACCATATCGGCATCTATGAAGATGAACTCAATGCCGTTGCCGAAACGCTTATTTGGGAAGTGAACAGATTGCATAGCGAAGGTTCCGGCTTGGACTTTCAGAATTTTTATGCCGGCAGTGAAGCCGTTGATACCATAAATGTTCCCCTTGGTATGCCGCAAAGTGGACTGGGCTTTTACGATAGGCTTGAAAGCGGTACGGTTGAATTCCATTTTTACAATGCTGATACCAGAGCTTATATGCAAAGTGTTAAGCTGGATTTTAATCCGGATCCAGACATCTTTGAAGAGTTTGATCCAATGAAGCACAGTCTTTCTGATATTGGTAAAGCCATTAATGACAACCCTGCTTTTGACAACTTACTCACGGCAGAAATTGTTGACGGTAAATTAAATCTAAAAAGCCATCCCAATGCCAGTCCGGCACTGGACTTTGCCATTGGTAAGGACAGTTCGGGGCTTATGGCTGCGCTCGGAATTAATACTTATTTTGAGGGCGATGATGCCACAAGTATTGCCGTCAATACACAATTGCACACCGACCATCAGCGCATCAATGCCGGTTATGTCAATGGTGACAATGAATTAAACCCCGGTGACAATGCCATTGCCAATGCCGTTGCCGGTCTGTTTACCAAGAATGTGACCATGCAGACGCCGTGGCGCACCACCAATGATCAAAGTATTTCCGAATTTTATAGTACCTTGGTTTCACGGGTGGGTGCCGATACACGCACTGCGCAAACCAATTCCGAATATAATACTGCTCTTGCCGAAGACTTAAGCAATCAACAGCAAGCGGTGTCGGGCGTCAATCTTGATGAAGAAATGGCAAATTTGATAAAATTTCAACATGCCTATACTGCGGCGGCAAAGCTTATTACCACTGCCGACCAAATGCTTGAGACCTTGCTTGGTTTGAAGCAATAATACACTGAAATAATGTAAGGGGTTTAAGGGGGCAATATGCGCATATCCAATTCAATGATTTATGGTTCAAGCTTAAAGCATATGCAGAATAGTTTGGCTGATTTTATGGAAAGCACCATTCAAGGCGGTACGCAAAAGAAAATTAACAAGCCTTCCGATGACCCGGCCGGTACGGCGCTGGTGCTGAACAGTCGTGCGAAAATTGCCGAGACTGAACAGTATCAAAGCAATGTGGACACGGCACGGGGTTGGCTAGAACTTACCGATGCCACTTTGCAGCAGGTGAGTACCACCGTGGCACAGATTAAGACCCTGGCTGAACAAGCCGCCACCGGTACCATGACCGATGAAAACAGAAAGCAAATCAGCTTCCAGTTGGAAGAGCTTTTTGGAACGCTTATCAATCTTTCCAATGTGGAGTTCAACGACAGATCCATTTTTGGTGGGCATAATTATCAAGAAAATGCCTTTGAAGAAAGCATGGGCGTCATGTCCCGTGATGAAGATATGGATCTTTCCGGTGCCACGGTGACGGGAATGGCCGATAAGAGCATGATGGTACGTTTTACGGGCGGTACCACGGCAGCAGGGGATGACATTGCAGCCGGAGCGATGGAGGCTGTGGGGACAACTACTTCCGATCTTACCTATGCATGGTCAAAGGACGGCGGTGATACATGGTCTACCGGAACCTTAAAGGCCGGAGAAACCACTCTGACCATGGATGGGGTGAATTTGCATTTACAGCCGGGAACGGAAGTAAAAATAGTAACGACTCCCGACCCTTCGGACACGCTCTCTTCCACCGACGATAGCTTTATTTATCTGTATCCCACCGCTGCCTATCAAGGTGACGACAGCGATATCAGTGCTTATGCTACTGTGACCAATGGTAGCGTTCCCGGGATACAGGTGGACGTGCGTGCTGATTTGACGGATAATGTGCTGTTTTCCTTTGATAAGCCGGCAGACGCTTCTATACTGAATCCATCAGGATTATTGGAGACCGGAGCGGATCTGTCCGATGCGGGCTCGCAGGTAAATTATTGGACAAGTACTGACGGTGGTAATTCATGGTACGAAGCCTCAGCATTTGTGCCTAATCCTTCTAATAGCACCTTACTTTTGCCGTTTAAGGATGCTGAAGGCAATGCTTCTTCGGTTGAACTTGATATGTCAAATGCCACATCTCGAGAACTTGCTTTCGATTTTACCATGGACTTGCAACCACGGCGTGTGGATATGCTCACCGGCCCATCGGATATTTCTTTGAATGCGCAAGGTATTTTCTCGCAAAATGTTGTGGTGCGTATGGATGAAGAGGCTGATTTGGCAGCTATCGGTTCCACGATTAATTATTCCTACAGTACCGATAATGGTCAGACATGGATAAAGGCCACAAGTTTGGTACCTGACCCTCCAGGTTCGGCCACAGTGGCGGTTCCCGGTGGATTTTTAGAGCTTAGTACGCAACCTACTCAATTGCCTAACCCATTGCCCGTTCCGCCGGCTACAACGATTACGACCACAGTACCTGCCGGATCTCAAATGGTCATTCATCCGGATCGTTCTGAGCTTGGCTATGAGATTATGGAAAATTCGTACATATCTGTGAACCAAGTGGGTAAGGATATTTTTGGTGGGCAATATAATGGTGAAACTGTGGCCGGGCCGAATATTTTTGAAGCTGTGGGCAAGCTTATCGCCTATTGTGAAAGTAATGAATCCGACGGCATTGCCGAAAGTCTTGTGACCATTACCGCAGCCCATGAACATATTTTGACGCAGAACACAAGAGTTGGCGGTCTTGTTAATCGTTTGGATTTGGCCGATGATATGCTCGAATTTGAAAAATTGGATCAGCAAGAACGCTTGAGCTATACGGAAGATATAGATTTAACAGAGCTTTTGAATAACTTGGCTAAGGATGAACTGACGTATTCCACTGTTTTGCAGTCGTCTTCCATGATTTTACAATTAAATTTGACAAAATACATATAATGGGTAATAATGAGTCTTATATGTTGGTGACTTTATTTTAACTCAACCTATTACGTTGAACGTAATACTGAAAGCTGGTTATTATGCTGATACTTACACGCCGCCCCAATGAAAGTATTTACATCGGGGAAAATATATGCATTAAGGTGCTGAGCTTGCAAGGTAAACAGGTCAAGCTCGGCATTGATGTGCCAAGTGATGTGACTGTCTATAGAGAGGAAGTCTATCAGCGTGTGAAAGAGGATAATCGCTTGGCTTTGCAAACTAGTAACGAAGACCTTTTGTTGGTGACAAATTTATGGGAAGAGAAAACGAAGTAGAAATACAAACCCGTCTTGGGTTGCGTCGGGTAAACTTGGATAAAGTCATTTATTTCCCCCGAGGGCTTGCCGGCTTTGAAGGCTTGCACGAGTTTATCTTGTTGCAGATGCGCCCCGATGCTCCATTTCTTATATTGCAAAGCATGGATAAGCAGGATGTAGGCTTGCTTGTGTGCGATCCTTACTCATTTTTGCAAGAGTATAAAATTAAAATTGGGGATGCAGAGCAAAAGTTATTGCGCATTCGCACGAGGGAGCAGGTTACGGTGCTTGTTACCGTGTCCATTCCGGAAGGAAAGCCGGAAGAGACGAGTCTTAATCTTGTGGGTCCCATTATTATTAATCATGAAATGCGCCTTGGTTTACAAATTCCGCAGGCAGACAATGCCAATCTTGGACAATATTTTATCCATCAGGAAGCCAATGTCGCCCAAAGGCGTGAAGAACATGCTGCGCCGCCCAAGCGTAAAATCACTGCTAAAATTCAGAAAAGTGGCGGAAGTGCATAGTATTATGCGACCTCAGCTCAGTTAAAGTCTTATATATAATCCTTACAACTGTTGACTTTTAGCAACTGAACTTCATTTTTGAGTTGTTTTTTCTGCGCTCCATGGGATGACCATGGAGCTTTTTTATTTGAATAAATGTGGCTATTGCCTTAACTCAGTAAAATTAAAATTTTGCTATTTCCAAAGCTTTACACTATGCTTTGATTTTGTTGGCTCATCCCTATAGGGATGAGCAATGGGCGCGTTTTGGGAAAGGA
>CAYJHK010000056.1:0-10236 GCA_964369515.1 uncultured Desulfovibrionaceae bacterium | reverse complement strand
TTTCCAAAAAGGTCCCTCCCCCAAGAAAATTTTTACAAAATTAGAATCACGTGAGATTGCACCCAATAATTTTCACGCAATCATTGACAACGCACGCAGATTAAGCTATGAGGCTTCATTGTATGCGCAACAATACTCGGAGGTGTTCTGCATGAAAAAAAGCTCCAAAATTCTTTTAACACTTGTTATTATTGTAGCAATCGCCGGATTTGGCGTCATTCGTTACATTGAAATACAAACGGAAAATATTCTTACTCAAGAATTAGCCAAAATCCATGTTACCGTGGGAGATGTTGATTACAATCACATTTTCAACACCTTAGAATTTACCGACATCAAGGGAAGCTACCCCGGCAATGCCAAGCATACTGTGAGCGCCGAATATATTTTGCTTACTGAGCCAAATCTACAGTCACTCAACCCGCAGGGCGAAACCTACCCGCAGGTTGCCGAAGAAATTTTCATTAAAAACAGTGTTTTTACCTATGAAATTGCCGGTAAATCCGTGAATATGAACGCAGCGCAAATGCGTATCAAAGGTTATCGACAAAACATTGGCAAAATAGCCATGGTCATGCACAGAACATTTTCCGAAGAATTTTTTGGAGAACTCCTGAACGCATATATGGACAATTTTGAAATTTTAGATGTCAAAACCACCAGCAACTTAATAAATAATGAAACGAACTCCACAAAGCGTATCTTTTTAAAAGATATTACGCCGCAAAGTATAGGTCTGTATGAAATCGAAAACATAGCAAGCATAAACGACCACGGAAAAGCAGGAAGATCGGAGACTTTTTACACAAATATAGCAAACGTGCAAGTACGTGATCTTAAATACCCTTCGCCACAACTTTTGGCAAAGCTTGTAAGCTTCTTTACGGCTCAAAAGGTAACATCTGCACAAAAAGAAGAATTATTGAAACTTATTACCCAATATTTTTTAGACGGTGTAGATAATGAGCTGAAAATACAAAACTTGGACACCGGATTTTTTATAGCTGACAATAAAGAAAATATCAGTATCTTAGCTCTTCAGGAATTGAAGCTGCAAGGAAAATATGACAAAGATAAGGCCGATGGCTTGGAGCTTTCGTTGGAACTCTTAAATAGCAAAATCAACGTGGCTGCTGTTGACAAAGGTCGCTTGCTTGCCATCGCACAATCCATGCTGAAAAACCCTGTAATCCAAAACAATATGTCACTCAAGGTAAATTTCCATCATAAAGGTAAGTTAAGTAAAATGACCTATGCCCTGCAAGATGAGAAGCTTGGAAACTTACAAACATCTTGGGAATTTATGCTACCGTGGCCCAATGAAAAAGACATGGCTGTTGCCCTTGCAGGCAATGCGGATTTACAAAGCATCCTCCGGGCAACGCTCAGCAAAGATTTTCACTTTTCCTTTGATGACAAGGGATTACTTGCACGCATACTGCTTAGCGTAAGTAAACTTAATAAAATGCCCTTGGAGCAAGCCGAGCCCTTGCTGCAAGATTATATCAGTAAATATTTAAACAACATCAAAGGTCTTCTCACTGAAAACAATGCTTCTGCCCTGAGAATGTGTTTAAAAAATCCGGGAAAGTTGAGTTTTGATATTAACTTTGATGCTCCCATGTCCAGCATGGCCATGACATGGATTATGTTGCGTGATCCCAAGGAACTTCCTTTGAAAATTTTATGTTCCACCGGAGAGACGCTCTTAGAATTTGCCAAAAAATTACAGTAAAGAGCAATTTTTAAAATTTGTAAAAGACCTTGACAAGTGCCCATGGGATGTGTGTAATATGTTCCTGTGACTGACCCCTTTATGGGATTTAGAATAATTTAATAAATGTGTAGAGCCTTATGAATTTTTCAGATTTTTTTTCGAGTTTACGTGTAAAGTTACCCCTGCGCATTTTATGCCTAGTGGTTTTGGTGTTCAGTCTAAGTATAGCTATAACCTTGGTTATTTTTGACTCTATCATTGATGCTCTCAAGGATGATCATGCCGAAAGTGCCGCTCAAGCGGTTACTGCCAATGTCAATATTCAAATTCGTCAAGCTAAACACGATTTACAGGTGATTGCCACCCTACCCACTGTAAACTCAGCCATGGAAAATCTTCCGGAGACCCATAAAGTCGCCGATTTTCAAAGAATGCACCCGAAGCTTGGTGAAATATTGCTGAAGATACAAAATGCCTATGGATTTTACCGTAATTTGTTTATTGTCAATCAGTACGGCGAATATATTGTGGGCACAAAACAACTTCTCCTCAATAAATCAGCGGAAGATGAAAGACAAGCCATTGAAAAGATGATACATATTGAAGAAGTCAACCTTGGAGAAGTGATTCGCAATCCGAACACAAAACAACTGCTTTTGCCCATGTATTTACGTCTGGAACATGCCAATAACGTAGGCGGAGTTGTCGCCACCTTGCAAATTGATGAAATATTAAATCGAGCTATGCGTGATACAACGCATGACGAAATACATACTATCCCAATTATTGCTCGCATCGGTGGAATGGACACTGTAAATTCCATCAATGACCAAATTTTACCCTTGGGTACCCATGAAATTAGCAGTAACGTATTGGAAAATGAACGTGGGGTTATGCATGTTACACATGCCGGCGAAAAATTAACCATTGGTTTTTCGCAAATTTCCGGTACGTCAATCTATATCTTGGCTGTGGTTGACAGTACATTTAAATATAATTATATTAATATGATACGCAACTCGATGATTGGCGTAAGTATTGTTGCCGCCTTTATAATCTTGCTTATGGTTTACCTTTTTGTTCGCCCTGTTACTCGAGATATTGCACGCATCAGTGTCTATGCCAAAAACATCACAAAAGGCTCCACCGAGAATAGCATATTCTTAGATCGTAACGATGAAATCGGAAGCCTATCTCAAAGTTTAGAACAAATGGTGTACAGTCTCAAAGAAATGATTAGCCGCTCAGAAGCGGCCACAAAGGCAAAAAGTGACTTTCTTGCACGCATGAGCCATGAAATCCGCACTCCCATGAATGGCATCATCGGAATGACCTATCTTGCCTTAAGTGCTAACCCGGACGAGAAACAAAAACAATATCTTGACAGAATTGACGGGGCTGCCAAGAGTTTACTTAACATTATCAACGATATTCTTGATTTTTCGAAAATTGAAGCAAATAAAATGGATATGCTTTACAGCAACGTATCCTTACAAGCACTCATCAGCTCCCTACAAGATGTATATTTGCCACAGTGTGCAGAAAAACACCTTACCCTGTCTTGTTCCATCGACGACAATGTACCCAAAAACATTAAAACCGATGCCCTACGACTCATGCAAATTTGTTCGTATCTTTGCTCCAATGCGCTAAAGTTTACTATGCACGGCTATATTTCTTTGCAAGTAAGCCTTGCTAATATCCATAAATACGAAAAAGGACATGAATTTGAATTGCTCTTTACCATAAAAGACACCGGTATCGGCATGAGCATGGCAGAACAAGAAATAATTTTCGATGCTTTTACTCAAGCAGACGGTACACATACACGAAAATATGGTGGCACCGGCCTTGGGCTTACCATCAGTAAAAAGCTCGTCAACTTGCTTGGCGGTTCCATAACAGTGGACAGTAAAAAAGGGGTGGGATCTTCCTTTAGCTTTACCATTAGAACCATTGAAGGTGATTTAATGGAAAACAGCGGAAGCGACCTACAAGCTCTTGAGGAGCAAAACCTTGCTCCATTAGTTCCCTTGGACATTTTGCTTGTCGAAGATAATGAGATAAATCAAATGATTGCCATTGAAATATTGGAAGAAATGGGTGCTCAAGTCACCTTGGCGCAAAATGGAGTTGAAGCGGTAAATACATGGGAATCAGGTGAATTTGATCTCATCCTTATGGATATTCAAATGCCCCTTATGGATGGACTTACTGCTGCTAAACACATACGCACAAGTTCTTGCCCTCGTTCAAAAACTGTTCCCATTCTTGCAATGACAGCCCATGCCATGACCGGCGACAGAGAAAAAAGTCTTGGTGCAGGCATGAATGATCACATTACAAAACCTATAGATGTTAACCAGTTACGTTCCGCCATTTCTTTTTGGGGCAATAGCTCCAAGGCAGAAGTGCGCAACCAATAACAGTTGCTAAGTTTAGGAAGCTTCTTCCTGTAGATAAGCTATTAAAGAGAATAAAAAACGTCGAAATTATTGAAAAAATACAGTTTAACCAGCTGGAATTAGCATGTCAGACTTTGTCCATCTTCATTGTCACACCGAATACTCGTTGCTTGACGGTGCCATCCGCTTGCAAGATCTCTGTGCCCGCGCCCATGAATTTGGTATGCCGGCTGCTGCCATCACAGATCACGGTAATATGTTTGGCGCAACACATTTTTATAAAAATTGTAAGAAAGTTGGCATAAAACCCATCATTGGTTGCGAAGTCTATACATGTAACGACCATACTGACCGACAGTCCAGTTTGGCACGCAAGAGAAATCACCTCATTTTGTTGGCTCAAAATACCGCAGGCTACCATAACCTGGTACGTTTAGTAACAAAGGGATATCTTGATGGATTTTACACCAAGCCCCGTGTGGACAAGGTACTTTTGCGCAAATATTCCGAAGGCATTATTTGCCTGTCTGCCTGCCTCGCCGGAGAAATTCCTCGAGCCATTCAAGACGGCGATATGGATAAAGCACTTGAAATTACACGGGAATACATGGATATTTTTCCCAACCGTTTTTATCTTGAATTACAAGTCAATGGGCTTCAAGAACAAATCAAGACCAATAACGGATTGCAGGAAATAGCCGAAAAAACAAATCTTCCACTGGTAGCCACCAATGATTGTCACTATTTAAATGCCGATGATGTGGATGCCCATGGGCTTTTGCTCTGTATACAAACTCAAACCAATATCCTTGATCCCAAGCGAATGCAGTTTGACTCGACGGATTTATTTTATAAGTCCGCAGAGCAAATGCAAAAAGATTTTGCGCATATACCCGAAGCTCTTAGCAATACTTTACGCATAGCCGAAGAATGCAATGTGGAATTGACCTTTGGCAAGCACTATTTTCCCGTTTACGAAGTTCCAAGCAATATGACTCCGGCCACAGAATTTCGTCGTCTTGCCGAAGAAGGATTGCAAAAACGAATAGAGCAACACCCGGACAGAGATAGCCTTGATATTGATGCATACAAAGCTCGCTTAGCCCTTGAAATTGATGTCATTTTAGACATGGGCTTCCCCGATTATTTTCTTATTGTTCAAGACTTTATTAACCACGCAAAAAACAGTGGAATTCCTGTGGGGCCGGGGCGTGGTTCGGCTGCCGGTTCGCTGGTGGCATGGGCTTTGCGCATTACCAATCTTGACCCCATTCCCTATAATTTACTTTTCGAGCGTTTTTTAAACATTGAGCGTATCTCCTTGCCGGATATTGACGTGGACTTTTGCGAACGCAGGCGCATGGAAGTCATTGCTTATATGGTGGAAAAATATGGCGAAGATTCCGTTGCACAAATCACTACATTTGGAAAAATGAAAGCTAAAGCCGCAGTAAAGGACGTAGGTCGAGCTCTTGCTATACCCTACGCCACCACGGATAAAATCGCCAAACTTATTCCGGAAGCACCCAAAATAACAATAAAAAAAGCTCTGGATAGCGAACAAGACCTCAAAGCGCTCTACCAAAGTGACGGCACCATTAAAAAACTGCTCGATACTTCCATGCGCCTTGAAGGTTTAAGTAGACATGCCTCCACCCATGCTGCCGGCTTAGTGGTTTCGGACAAACCCATGACCGAATACCTTCCGCTTTATAAGGGAAAAAAAGGCGAACTTGTCACCCAATTTGACATGAAAATGGTGGAAGAAGTCGGGCTTGTTAAATTTGACTTTCTTGGCCTCAGAACCATGACGCTTATCCAAGATACGCTGGATACCATTGCTCATCAAGGAAAGACAGCCCCCAATCTTGACACATTGGCGCTTACGGATGCCGCCACCTATGAGCTGTATGCCCGCGGCGATACCGATGGCATCTTTCAAGTAGAAAGCTCAGGTATGCGTCAATATTTACGACAACTTAAGCCAAACTGTTTTGAAGATGTCATTGCCATGCTGGCGTTGTATCGCCCGGGGCCTCTAGGTTCCGGCATGGTTGATGAATTTATCAAACGTAAGCACGGTGAAGTTGAAGTCAGCTATCCGCACGAGTCTTTGTCCGAATGCCTAAAAGACACCTATGGCGTTATTGTGTACCAAGAACAAGTTATGCAAATAGCGCAAATCATTGCTAAATACACATTGGGGGGTGCTGACCTCTTGCGCCGAGCCATGGGCAAAAAAGACCCGGCTGCCATGGCAAAAGAACGCTCCACCTTTGTGGACGGTGCCGTTGCCAATAATATTGATGCCAAAATAGCCAATGATATTTTTGACCTTATGGAAAAATTTGCCGAATATGGCTTTAACAAATCCCACTCGGCAGCATATGCTCTCATTTCCTATCATACCGCATACTTAAAGGTACATTTCAAAGTTGAATTTATGGCAGCTCTTATGACTTCGGAAATGGGCAATCAAGATAAGCTCTTAAAATATGTAGCCGCCTGTAAGGGGATGGAAATAGCAGTCTTAAAACCATCGGTCAATGAATCCTTACGTGCTTTTTCTGCCCTTGAAAATAAAGTGATTTTTGGACTTGGAGGCATTAAGGGGGTCGGTGACGAAGCCATTAAAGAAATTGTCAATGCTCGTGTCAGCGCCGGCCCCTACCTTTCATTTTTTGACTTTGCCTGCCGTGTCAACTTGAGTAAGGTAAACAAAAAAGTACTGGAAGCACTCATTAAGGGCGGCGCCTGTGATTGTTTTGAAGTAAGCCGTGCTGCCTTGCTCGCCACCCTTGAAACCGTTGTCGCTAAAGCGCAAAAAAAAGCCAAGGAAAAAGCCTCCAATCAAATGTCACTGCTCTCCATGATGCCGCAAGTGGAAACGGTACAAAAGGGCATAGGTTTTGATTGCCCTGAAGCAAGCATTGAAGAAATGGACGAAAGCGAAAAATTACGCATGGAAAAGGAAGCTTTGGGATTTTTCCTTACTTCACACCCTCTTATGCCCTTTCACAATGAAATACAGCGCCTTTTGCTCACAAAACTAGAAGACATAGGCGAAGCTCGCTTTAGCGGAAAGGCATCTTGTGCTGTGCTCATTACTTCGCTAAAAGAAATTACCACCAAGAAAGGCGATCGCATGGCTTTTGCCGGCATAGAAGACTTGACCGCCAACGGAGAATTGATTATATTTGCACGCACTTATGCAGAATATAGAGAAATTATCCATTCTGATCAACCATTGTTGGTAGAAGGAAAAGTTGACATAAGCGCAGAAAATAATAGCTATGACGATGGCAGTGACGATGACGAAGAACGCTCACCAAGGGAAATAAAAATCATTGCCGAAAAATTTACCCCCCTTGCGCTTGCTTGCTCCAACAATGATACGCCGGTATGCTTTCACATCCCAAAGCATAGACTCAATACACAGAGCATGGCAACGCTTAAAGCACTTTTACACAATCATCACGGTGATGTACAAGCGGATGCCTATGTAATGCTCGATGGCTATCAATGCCTTATGCACCTTGGTCAGCAATACAGTGTAAAACCCGGAATAGAATTTGAAAATGCGCTTGCCAAATGGGAAGCTGCTGATGATAATAGGTTATAAGTATGTGTAAAGATACACTGATTATTTTCAAACAAATATAAGCCACACAAGGAAAACATTATGAATAAGAAAATATGGCGTCTTACGGTTCGCTCGGAATTTTGCGCAGGACACGCACTGCGATGTTACGATGGTAAATGCGAAAGTTTGCACGGGCACAATTTCGCCGTTGAAGCCACAGTACAAGGCGAGAAATTGCACGAAAACATCGAATTTTTAATGGATTTCAAAGAGCTGAAACACATGCTCAACGAAATACTCGAAACTCTTGATCACGGAATATTAAATGATAGGCCACCCTTTGATCACATCAACCCCACCTCAGAAAATTTGGCTCAATACATTTGGCAAAAAATGCAGGCAAAGCTCGAAGGCAGCAATGCGAATATGCATAGCGTAACTGTATCGGAAAAATCCGCACAATCAGCCACATATCTTGAGATTTAGGGCAGTATTCACACTTTTTTACATCCGAGATTTTAAAGCGTACTGCATCCTCCTGAGCTTGGCAGTACATTCTTTTGTAAATGCCTTCAAATTTTTTTCAAATGAAAACGCCCTGCCTATTACAACAAAACTCCATGAAAAATTCAGACTAGTCATTACAGCATTTTTTTGTTATCGGAAGCAACGTAATGACATTTTCGGCACACTTTGTTTTTTACGGATAGTCTATACATATTTACAGCTTTTAGCTCAAACATGCCTTAACATCAAAACATTTAAAGGATTTACCATGCGTAGTAAAAAAATGACCGCCGGTCTTGAAAAGGCTCCCCACCGTTCCCTGCTCTATGCCCTTGGATTGACTCGTGAAGAAATGCAACGTCCACTTGTGGGCATTGTCAACGCAGCCAACGAAATCGTTCCCGGGCACATCCACTTGCACCGCATAGCCGAAGCCGTGAAAGCCGGAGTGCGTCATGCCGGCGCCACCCCCTTGGAATTTCCCGCCATTGCCGTGTGCGATGGGCTTGCCATGAACCATCAGGGTATGCATTTTTCCTTGCCATCACGTGAAATCATTGCCGATTCCATTGAAATTATGGCCTGTGCGCATCCCTTTGATGCCCTAGTCTTCATTCCCAATTGCGACAAAAGCGTACCCGGTATGCTCATGGCCATGCTTCGCCTCAACGTGCCCTCCATCCTCATCAGCGGCGGCCCCATGCTGGCAGGTTTAAGCTCCCGTCACCTCGATAAGGACTCAAAAACTGATCTTATCACCGTATTTGAAGGCGTCGGACGAGTTAAGAGTGGTCTGATGAATGAGGAACAATTGGAAGAGCTGGCTGAAGGTGCTTGCCCCGGCTGTGGTTCGTGTGCCGGCATGTTCACCGCCAATTCCATGAACTGTCTGTCCGAAACCATTGGCCTCGCTCTTCCGGGCAATGGCACAACGCCGGCTGTTATGGCACAGCGCATCCGCCTTGCCAAAAGATCCGGCATGAAAGTTGTGGAATTGCTGGAAAAAAACATCAAACCCACCGACATTGTCACCCAAAAATCCATCGCTAATGCCGTGGCTGTGGACATGGCACTTGGCTGTTCAACCAATACGGTTTTACACCTGCCGGCCATTTTCCGTGAAGCCAACCTTGCGCTTTCCCTAGATATTTTTGATGAAGTAAGTCGTAAAACGCCGAATTTATGTAAACTCTCTCCGGCCGGTACGCACCACATCGAAGAACTACATCTTGCTGGCGGTATTCCGGCGGTCATGGCCGAGCTTAGCAAATTAGACCTCATCGACCCAAGTGCGCTCACCGTAACGGGCAAAAGCGTCGGCGAAAACTTAAATGATTTACAGGCCTCCATCAAAAATAGTGAAGTTATCCGCACAGTTGACAACCCTTATTCCAAGCAAGGCGGTATTGCCATCTTAAAGGGAAGTCTTGCACCACACGGTGCTGTGGTCAAACAATCAGCCGTGGCTGAGGAAATGCTTTGCCGTGAAGTTCGTGCTCGGGTATTTACCTCCGAAGAAGAAGCCATGCAAGCCATTTTAGCCGGTAAAATTGTGAAGGGCGACGGCGTTGTCATCACTTACGAAGGGCCACGGGGCGGACCGGGGATGCGTGAAATGCTTTCCCCAACTGCAGCCATTACCGGTATGGGATTGGGTAAGGATGTGGCACTTTTGACCGACGGACGTTTTTCCGGCGGTACCAACGGCGCAGCCATCGGACATATTTCGCCGGAAGCAGCCGATGGCGGCAATATCGGACTTGTACGTGAAGGCGATATTATCCGCATCGATATTCCCAACCGCATTCTCGACCTCATGGTCAACGATGAAGAATTGGCCGAAAGACGCAAAAATCATACGCCTGTGGTCAAAGAAATCACCTCACCCTTCCTCAAGCGCTATGCCAGACTCGTCAGCTCAGCGGCTACAGGTGCGGTGTATAAGAATGATATATAATTAATTATTTTCTTGTGGGGGTAACTTTTGCTAGCGCCAAAAAGTTCCCCCCACACCCCCCTCAAAA
>CAYJHK010000055.1:0-10291 GCA_964369515.1 uncultured Desulfovibrionaceae bacterium | reverse complement strand
AAGGGTTTTCCTTCCCCCCAGATAAAAAATAGCTGACTAAAGGCAATAGCCACGTATGTTTATATACACTGCGCAGCCTGCATTTGGATTTTTCCTTGTATTTCAACTTTTTAAACAGCTTATACGAAATTAAGTTTTGCAGCGGATTAATAAAATCCACTACGTAGGTGTACATGTGCTAGTTTCCACAAAAACCCAAATTTTATTGTTGTTTATAAGTATCTTTGTCTTGCTCACCGCAAGCATTGGTACCTATGTACTACACCATGCCGAAACAAGGCTGCGCACCTTACAACAAAGCGGTATCAGCAATACCCTGCATCAAGCTTTGCGTAGCACCTTAAGCTTTCAACGTATTCTTTTTACGACGAAATCTTCCCAGGCCATAGCCGTGAAACATACGCTGCGCAGCACCTTGCACATTGTTGAACAAATGACCCGAAATTCCGAAAATCCCATCCAATTGTTACGCACATTTTCACTGCCTTCGGAACTTATGGTCAGCGTGGTGGACGAAAAGCTCAATACAGTGTATCAAAGCCCACAACTGCCCAATGCCATCGATAATCTTACCGACATTAAGGGCAGGCATGTGGCACTGCACGCCCTAGAGAGTACACAAAATAACAGCCGCCCATTTTTCCTTGTAAAAACACAAAAAAACTCCCTTCCCATGCACTTGTACGGAGAACATTTTTACTTGCCAAAAGCAAAACTCTTCGTGGGTTTATGGAAAAATGTCACCCACATTCAAGAAATATATAACAACATATATGCCGACAACTTAGAAACCCTTAACAACAGTTTTAAACAAATTGTTCTTGGCGAAACAGGCTTTATTTTCGTACTCGACAACAAGGGAAACTATGTCATCGGCTCTGATCATGTGAAAAAAAATCTTGGCGCATCCCTCACGCTTCAAGGGGCGCAATTGATGCAAAAACTCACAAAAAGTCAGCATGTGCAAACATTTATAGTAAACGATACTGAAATTTTAGACGCAAAATATGTGGATAACGAAAATCCAAAGCCTCTGCATATCTTCGCCCTCTATGTTAAGCCGAAGAACTGGTATGTTATGGGTATCATATATGAAGATGCGTTTCAGGCACCGGTCAACGCCCTGTTTCGCTCTTTTATGATGGCTTTGTGTGCGGTGATGCTGTGCATATTGCCCATTGCCGTCTTTGTGCTCACACGCATGACCGCCCCCTTGTCCATACTTTCACACCATGCCCGCACTCTGCCGGATCAAGATTTCACCGAAGAGAGCAACGCAGATGCTTCCCTTGAGCGACTGGCACAGCATTGTCGCAGCGTGGAAATACGAGAACTTGCGCAATCATTTGTCTTTATGGACAATAGCTTGCGTGAACGGGTGCGTGAACTTATGCGTATCACAAGCAAACGTGAACGAGTAGAAGGCGAACTTGCCGCCGCCATTGAAGTACAAAAAAGTATTTTGCCTCAAGACTCCCCCGTGCATGAACTGAAGGGTCGGGTGGAGCTTGGCTTTAGCCTCATTCCGGCGCATGAAATGGGCGGTGATCTCTATGATTTCTTTCCTCTGGACGAGGACAGACTTTGCTTTGTCATTGGCGATGTTGCCGGAAAAGGTATGCCGGCGGCTCTTTTTATGAGCATTACAGTGACACTCATTCGCTCCCACGCACGTTCTGATATACAGCTTACAGAACTTGTGTCCATCGTCAACAATAACCTTGCTTATGAAAATAACGCCTGCATGTTCGTGACAGTATGCTTGGGCATTTTGGACATGAACACCGGTGATATTTCCTATGTCAATGCAGGACATAATTGGCCTATTATATTGAGAAATTCTTCGGAAAGTGCTCCCAAACTTCAAACCCTTGACGAACTTAGCGGACCTGTAATGGGCGCCATGACCGACATTGACTACAGCACTCTAAGCACTCGCTTACAGCCTGGCGACACCCTCTTCCTCTATACTGACGGCGTCACCGAAGCCATGAACGCCGATTCTTGCGAGTATGGTACGGAAGCCCTCGAAGCAACATTGATGGCGCAAGCACAAAGCGATGCCACGGCACTTATTCAACATGTGCTCAAAGATGTAGAAAAACATGTGGACGGCGAAAAAGCCTCCGATGATATTACTATGCTCACCATACAGTTTAAACCGAATAAGTCATAAATATAAATCATTTCTTCGTAGGATTCGGAGGTTTACTATTGCGCTCCCAAAAAACTCCTTCATCATAGCCTTGAATTTTTTTGTCACTTTCAGCCATTTCCAATCTTTTCATAGCCCAAGCGCAATAATTGGGATTGTGTTCAATGCCCACAAAATTCCTGCCCAATTTTTTGGCAACCACAGCAGTTGTGCCGGAACCGAGGAAGGGATCGAGCACCATCTGACCGCTGCCGGAACTGGCAAGAATAAGCTTGGCGAACAATTTTTCCGGTTTTTGCGTAGGATGGGCGGTATTTTCAGGCATAGACCAATAGGGAATGGAGATATCGTCCCAAAAATTTGACGGAAAAGTATTGCGAAAATTTCCGTCGGCTGTTTCTTCCCAATCCTTGGGCTTTCCGTCAACTTTGTACGGTGCGATGACTTTTCGACGAATTTTTACGGCATCCACATGAAAGGTATAACTTTTATCATTGGTAACAAACCATATATCTTCCATGGCATTTTTCCAATTACTGTGTGCACCCCGTCCTTTTTCACGTTGCCACGTAATGCGATTTTGGACGTGAAAGTATTTTTTGAGGACAAGGCCGATGACAGAGCTGCATTGCCAATCGCAACAGACATACATACTGCCGTTCCTACGCAGGAGCGGCTTAACGGCTTGTATCCACGTTTCGGTGTATTCGCGGTAGTCTTCATCAGAAGAGCGTTTAAAGGCTTTCCCATGAAAATCCCTATTGAGATTATAGGGAGGGTCAACAATAATAAGGTCGGCGCATTGCTGCGGAAGCAACGCAAGCACCTTAAGGGAGTCCCCCAAGATAATCTTGTTGGTAACATCAGCTATGTCAGCTGTTTGAGTCACTTCTATACACTGCTCAAGATATTTTTGACCTTCTTCAAGGCCAAAATCAATGGTTTTATTGCGTGGAGCTTTAGTCCTTTTTTCCATAAAAATTATTACTTTCCGTATTGTGCTCTATTTTTTCTTCAACTTTCTTTGCTGTAACCAAGCCTTCACACCTTCATACACCAAGGGTAAAACAGAAATAACTATAATAGCATACACAATAAGGCCAAAGTTTTCCCGTGCAAAGGGAGTATTTCCAAGAAAATAACCAATGCTGACCAGCGACCCAACCCAAATAATACAACCTGTTACATTGTAAAATAAAAAGCTTGCCGGACGCATAAGGGCAATACCGGCCACAAAGGGCGCAAACGTTCGCACAATGGGGATAAAGCGAGCTAAAATAATAGCTTTTCCGCCATGCATTTCGTAAAAAGCGTGTGCTTTGAGTAAATGTGCCTTTTTTATAAAGCGTGTCTCTCGTTTAAATATGGAAGGCCCAACGTAACGTCCTATGTTGTAATTTACCGCATCCCCTATAATTCCGGCAGTTAAGAGTACTGCCATACTTTCCACATAACCAAGCAGACCGGCACCTGCCACAACGCCTGTGGCAAAAAGCAAGGAATCCCCCGGAAGAAAGGGGGTGATCACAAGACCGGTTTCACAAAATACTATCAAAAATAAAATGGCATAAACCCACAACCCATAATCTCGCACCAATTCAAAGAGATGCTTATCGATATTCAATACAAAATCAATTAAAAAAGTTAATATTTCCATGTACTTTCCTTATGTAAAACTCACAATCATAAATTTTACTTGCTTTTAATGCTTTTTTTTATTAATAAAATCAACTCTTAAGTAGGAGTTCTTGTTAGTTTACCCACTACAAAGGAAACATTTATGGCATTCACCCACAAACCATGGGCACTTTACGCACACTTTAACAAAAAGGCAACATTATGATTATCCCAACCCTCATAACATTCAGCCCGCTGCTTTTGGTACTTATACTGCTGATTTTTTTCAAAATTAACGCAGACATTGCCGGACTGTGGGGACTTTTACTCACTCTCCTACTGGCCGTATTCTACTTTGACACAGCCATTTCTATTATTCCAAATATTTTGCTCGCCGGAAGCCTTGGCGCATTGCCTGTGGGGCTGGTCATTGCGGCAAGTATATTGCAAGTCACCATCATGGCAGAAAGCGGCTCACTTTCACGCATTATTGCACTCATAAAGACGCTGGCTCCGCACAATAAAGCCGTACAGGTTTTGCTCATCAATGTTGGCATCGGCATTTTACTCACCGGCCTTGGAGCTGCCTCGGTGGCCATTTTTCCGCCGCTCTTAATCGGGCTTGGGTACAGCGTTTTTGCCGCCATTTTACTGCCGGCCATCGGTTACGTGGCCTTGTGCATGTACGCCTTGCTTGGCATTCCGGCTGTCATCATGGCACACTTTGCCGGCGCAAGCTTGCAAGATGCCGGCATTGTTTTGGCCTCATTTATGCCCGCTGTTTCCGTGGCTGTAGCCTTTGCCTGCTTACATATTGTGGGCGGATTTTCCCTTATGCTACGAGGATTTTGGCCGGCCATCCTCGCCGGTTTAAGCTCCGGCTTTGTGGCTATTTTACTGGCTAAAGTAGGTCTGCTCACCGTCACCGCCATCTTTGCCGGACTTGCCATCATCGTGGCTCTTTTACTCTATGTAAAACTGACCGGCGGCATATTACAAGACAGAAGCGTACTTACGCAAAATGATTTGGCTGCCGAACAAAAATTCAGCATTGTCCGTGCTGCATCGCCTTGGCTTGTTTTACTGTTTTTCTCCCTGCTCATGAACACACCTGCCTTACCCTTTTTTGATCTTATCTTCAACAAATGGTCGATGCCCTTGGAAATCATCCCTAACCACCCGGAAAAACTGCGCCTTCTGTGGCAGGCATACACTTGGGTTCTCATAAGCACCTTCCTTTGCGTACCATTCCTAAAAATACCTCGTGCAAATGTTGGAAAAATCATCGGAAAGGGACTGCAAAGAGCGTGGCGTCCGTTGTTTGCCACCATGATTTACTTTTGTATCGCTTACATAATGAATCATTCGGGAAAAAATGCGCAGTGGGCTCTTGATGAAAGCAAGAATATGATTCTCATTCTTGCCAAGAGCGGTTCGGATCTTTTTGGTGCATTCTATCCGGCAGCCACACCATTTCTTGGACTTTTGGCCGGATTTATCGGTGGGTCGGCTTCTTCTTCCGTGGCCATGTTCACCAAATTACATCTGGCGGCCGGAGAAGCTCTCGGCGTATCCACCTTGCCTCTGGCAGCGGCCAATGGCGTGGGCGGCGGACTGGCATCGGCCATTTCCCCTTCAAAGTTGTTGGGGGCGGCGGCTTCCATTGACCAGCCACAAGCGGTCAGCTCTGTCCTTGGTTACGCCTTCATTCTTACCTTTGCAGTGACTGCGATTTGCGCTGTCCTTACTCAATTTATGTAACAGTTTCCTGTTATTTACTAAGCATTTTACGTGGAACAGGTGAAGCTTTTAATTCATACAAAAGCTTCACCTGTCCTTCTCAAAAAAATGATTCCGAGCCACTCTCTTACGCTGAAACAGTCAACACGGCATATAATTTCGCATACATTTTAGCACTTAAATTTAATGTATCGCTTTTTTCCCAGCGACTGACCGTGGACACACTTACGCCCACCAGAAGAGCAAAAGCACTTAACGGTAAGGAATATTTTTCACGGAATGCAGCAATATCCTTGCCGCAAAAAGTAATGGCCTTGGTCTCGTTTTTGGCCTTACTTCCTTGAACTTTTTCGCTCTTTGCACTTTTTTTACCCTCAATGGGTGAGTTTGCTGTATTATCGCTTGAAACTCTGACCGGCTCAACTTCCTTACTGCTTGCAATCGGCGCCTGCGCATTGTCGCTCAAATCAATATCAATACCAAACATCTGTCCAAGCTCCACATCTTGCAGTGTTTCGTCGGCAATGTGGGCATCTTCATCTACAAAATTCAGCTTTTGCGCCACCAAATCTCCGGGATTTACATTGCGCAAAACAAAGAGCAATTCAGGTTCGGTGTCAAAACGCCTACCCACAGCATACAGTGTGGCGGCAATGTGTTTGCACATTCCCGCAGAATCCGGACAAGAACAAGAAAATTTTATATGCGCTGAAGTAGGAAACAATCCCAGACTTGGGTGGCAGACGTGTTGCATAATCCCATGGGAAATCTTCCCCTGTAATAGCTCCAACACCGAAGCAGTATGTCCGCTGCATTCGGCACAAAGTGCTTTCCAAACCTCATCGCTAAGCGGCTGAATATCAACAATTACAGTGTAAATGCTCGTTCCGCTCGTCTTTGCCAAAATGCGCCCCTTTTGGATTTCCAAATGGCACACGCATCCGGCACGAACATAACTGCGCCCCCGCTCAAGCCTATTGCCATAGTCGGCATACTTTTCCAGATGCGTACACCAACTTTGTCCCCAAAAAGTTTTGGCGATTTTCCCGTTAAAAGCCTCAACAGGCATTACATTTTTTATGGTCTTTGCCAGCTTCTTAATATGCCTTTGAGCCTTGGCAGTTTTTTCTGCCTTGGAAGTATATTCTGAAAAATAATACATTATCATTCCTGTATGGCTATACTATTTACATCTAAACTGACCAACTTCATGATTTCGTCATCGTCAAGACGTGTTAAGTCAACTTCATTACCACTGCCAAGTACCTCAAGGGACAAATGCTTTTTTTCTTCGATAAGTTTATGGATTTTTTCCTCAATGGTACCGCTTGTTATGCATTTATGCACCAGTACATTTTTTTTCTGTCCAATGCGATAGGCTCTGTCCGTAGCCTGATTTTCCACCGCCGGATTCCACCATCTATCCACATGAATAACGTGGCTTGCATTGGTTAAAGTTAAGCCGGTACCGCCTGCTTTTAATGAAAGAATAAAAAAAGGCGGCCCGTCATCTTGCTGAAAAGTGCGTACCAGCTCTTGCCGTTTTTTAACGGCTACTGCTCCGTGCAAGATAAGACCTTTTTCCCCAAAAACATTTTCCAATATCTCATTGAGCGGTGCAATAATTTCTTTAAATTGCGTAAAAACCAAGACTCTTTCTTGCTTTTCAGCAATTTGAGTACACAAGTCAATGATTTGTTGAAATTTTCCGGATAACTTTGGGTCGTAATGCTTATTTTCACCGGAAAATCCTCCGGCCTGATGCGGATGATTACAAATTTGCTTCAAAAGAATAATGGTTTGCAAGATAAGCACCCGTCGCCGCCCTTTATCATCGGGTAATTCATCCAAGGCTTGCAAATCTTGCACAAACTTCTTGGTAACACCCGTATAAAGTTTTGCTTGTTCCTTGGTTAAATGACAGTACGTGGGGATTTCTGTCTTATCCGGCAAGTCCGCAATAATACTCTTATCCGTCTTCATGCGGCGTAAAATATAAGGAGAAATTAAGCGGCGCAGCGGCGCAAAACGCTGCGTACTTTGAGTCATTTTCTTAGTATTGGCTGCGAAAGTCTTTAAGGAGCCCAAAAGACCGGGATTGATAAAATCAAACAAGGCCCATAAATCCTGCAAATTATTTTCAATGGGAGTACCGGTGAGGGCAATGCACGTTTTCCCGTTGAGTCGCCGCACGGCCTTACTTTGACGTGTCTGAGGATTTTTTATGGCTTGAGCCTCATCGGCAATAATATATTCCCACTGAAGTTGCGCAAGCCACGTAAGTCGCTGACACATACCGTAAGTGGTAATAACCATATGCACTTTTTCAAGCTTTGCTTGCAATGTCTCCAAGCTCATCTCTTTCTTATCCATGACGGAAGAATGTAAAATCAATACCTCAAGCCCGGGAACATGTTGCTTAATTTCTGCTTGCCAATTACCGATGAGTGAAGCCGGCACAATGAGCAAGCTGCATGTACAATCGGTTTGTTTTTTACGAGATTGTTGCGCCATAAGCATAAAAGTAAGTACTTGTAGTGTCTTACCAAGACCCATATCATCCGCAAGACATGCCCCCAGCCCCAATTTTGCTAAAAACTGCAGCCATTGCACACCTTGTTCTTGATAAGGGCGTAAATGAGCCTTTAATCCTTGCAGTTTATGCAATGCCAGCGTGCTTTCTTGGCGTGCGCCGGCAAGCAACTCCTTCAATGCCCCTCCGGCTTCCACCGTTGACCAAACATGCAAATTTTCCAATTCGTCAACTTCTTCACCGGCCACAGGCATTCCGGCTAAAAGGCGCATACCTTGCAAAAAATTAATTTCCCCTTTATCCACTTGTTTTTGGACATTTTTCCAATGCGATAAGGCTTGTTGCAACTTTTCTTGGTCAAGCTCAATCCATTGATTTTTAAAAAGTACCAAACCGGACACATTGAGTGCGATTAGTTCTTGCAAGTCTTTTTCATTCAAGTTTTCTTCACCAAGGGCAAGGCAAATGTCCATTTCAAGAATGGCATGTACCCCAAAACTTGACTCTTTATGGATATCTAGACGAGCTTGCACCCTTGGGCGTACACGCTTTTTCCACCAATCGGGTGTGTACACACAAATACCGAAGCTTTCAAGATATGCAATGGAAAGTAAAATTTCATGCGCAGCATGAGGACGAAGCGAAACAGCCCTGTAAACACTTTTGTCATCCAACATTTTCTGCAACCAAGCACACTGTTCCGCAGCACGCAATAGGGGCATCAATAGCACCGTAAGCTTTTGATTATCTTTGCTTTGCGCATATTGTTGCAAAGCGTTGCCAAGGGGAATATGACGCAAATGCCCTTTTTCATTAACTCCCACAGAATAAGTCGCCATAAACGCAAAGGGATTTTCTTCACTCATCTTATTTTCGGCTAAATGAAAAAATACACGACCAACCTGCTGCCAATGCGGCGCTTTATCTTTCAAAAATTGCGTTACGCTTCCGGCTGCTACCATGCTTTGCCTGCACCAATCAAGCAACTTATCCCATAAGTTCTGTAACATATCCAAGGAAAGATATTCACCGCCGTGCATTGGTGGTGCTGTGTCAAGCCAAGTGTGCGCTTTATCAGGCAGTGAAATATCAGTAAGCTGTCTTAAATCTTGTGCATTCGCTTCATCAAACGTATTACGGTGACAAAGATTTGTCAGGCATGACGTGGCTATTTCTTGCCAAAAAAGCCAAATAACCTCACTTTCGTGAAGCACTTCATCTGCCAAGCAAAACCAACGTTCTTGCCATGGTGTGGGGCTTAAATCGCTAAAATGCAAAGTACCGTGGGGAGAAAGTCGAATTAGTGGTAACGTATCGTGATTCATAAGTAAAAGAGCACATCTTATATATTACATTAATTATCTTATTGCAGACTGGCAACTTATGAATAAATTATTTGTCGAAACTCTAAAGGCATACTCAAGAGATATAACATTTACAATTTAAATTTAGTCTACAAGATTGAACAGCCTTAAAATCATTACAAAATATTTGTTTGTGCTGTCAACAGTTTTCTTAATTATAAAATTTATGAAATTGACAAAACACATGGATTGCGTCGTCGCTTCGCTCGCAATAACTTTCTTGCTTGCACAGTGTCTTTTTGTTGACTTAAGGCAAAAGCAACATTTGGAAATTATGCAAGTGGCATTATTCTTTGTTTAATGCTTCCACATCCTGTTGTAAGTTTGCATATTCATTGCGCAACTGATTCAAATATGCACGCCGCTTTTCGATGTTTTGTTCGTTTACGGCTGATTGCGCTTGACTTTCCATATCGGCTGCCCTTTGTTGTAGCTTCTGATACTGAGGATTACCACTGTTTGCAGCAGCAGTGGCTAAACGCTGCCGCTCGTGTGCTATGCTGGAACGTAAGCTTATAAGTTGCTGTTGCTGTTGTGAAACTCGTCTTGATTTATCCATTACTTCATTTTCAAGTGCAAAAGCTCTCACTTGCTCGCTCTCTTGTCTCGCTTGAGCATCAGCTAAATAATTTTCCCGTTGTTCCAAGCGTTTTTCGTATGCAGTGGGATTATAGGAAAACAAACCGCCCTTGCTGGGATCAGTTGTGCCGGAACAAGCCACTAGAAAAGAAGAAAATAAAAATATGAGTAAAAAATTTTTCTTATGGTGCATAATCATCTCTTTTTAAAAATTAAATTGAAATAAGCTGTGTGTACAACTCAAAAAGAAGACCTCTGCACAATTATTTTCTTATATAGCTTTATATGCTAAATATGATTTTG
>CAYJHK010000054.1:0-10301 GCA_964369515.1 uncultured Desulfovibrionaceae bacterium | reverse complement strand
GTTTTTCAACGGACTGCTAAGCATGTCCGGATTTTCTCCCTCCACTTCCCCAATATGTATTGGTGCTTTCCACACGGTACACTTGTACACGATACAATTTGCCCTTGCTACAACGTGGGCAACCATCGGTTACCAATAAACAATGCGGATCAAGCTCCAAGGCGTCTATGCCGGCATTGTGTAAAATCTCTGTAGCACGTCCTTGCTCCCATACGATGGGGCTGCCGCACTTTCCACACTCCACGAAAAGCATTTCCGGGTCGTAACCGTCTGTTATAACCTTTGAAATCTGCTTATGACTTTGGCGTATAATATCCTTTTTCACTGTCTTATCCTTCTTTAATCCTAAACAGAACATCCTGTATTCTGCCTTTTTAAGAATATAATACCATTTAGTTGATATGGCAAGTGTCTTGCGCAATTTTTAAAAAAAAGTTAGGGTGAGGCATGAAAACACGAAAGCCCATAAATCTATTATCAAAAGAATTACAAAACCAAATAGCGGCCGGGGAAGTGGTGGAAAGACCAGCCTCTGTGGTCAAAGAACTGGTGGAAAATGCGCTGGATGCCGGTGCAAGCCAAGTGGATATTGTACTTGAAAACGGAGGTCAAGGTTGCATTTATGTTCAAGATAATGGACATGGGATAGCTGCCGAAGAATTGCAGCTGGCTGTCACTCGCCATGCTACGAGTAAAATACAAGATTTGAACGACTTAACAGCAATTTACTCCTATGGTTTTCGGGGTGAGGCCTTGCCAAGCATTGCGTCCGTTTCTCGATTTGCCATTACGAGCAGCGTTGTCGAAGGCGATGGCATTGCCGAACGCTTGGAGGTGGAATACGGACATGTGCGCCAAAGCGCAAAAACCCCCTTAAAGCGTGGTACCATTGTGGAAGTTTATGATTTATTTTCCAATATTCCTGCCCGCTTAAAATTTCTTAAAACGCCAAGTACCGAAAGCAAAAAAGCACAAGAGTGGCTCACACGCCTTGCCCTTGCACGGGCAGAGGTGGGGTTTAGCTTCAGTATTGGCAATAAAGAATCAAAACGTACATTATTTCGCTTTCCGGTCGGACAAAGTTTGTACGAGCGTCTTTCGGAAATATGGCCGCCGTTGATTATGGATGCCATGCGTCCCTTTGACCTAAAACACAATGATTTACGGGCTTTTGGTCTTGCAGCGTTGCCCCACGTCAGCCAACCCCGTGCCGATCGTATGTTATTTTATGTCAATGGGCGAGCCGTGAGCGATAAGACCTTGACCGCAGCCGTGCGTGATGCCTATAAAGGGCGTTTGACCACCAAGGATTATCCGCAAGTGGTGCTTTTTTTGGAAATAGACGGCGAAGAAGTGGATGTTAATGTGCATCCTGCAAAAACGGAAGTACGCTTTCAGGACAGTTCTGCCGTGTTTTCCTGTGTGCGCCGTGCCGTGAATACGGTGCTTGAGAGCATACAAGGCACTAATAATACAGACGATGCAGATGATACACCGCACAGGCCGCAAGGCTTTTGGGGGCGCATAGATGCCACCGGCGTTATGGACGGTCAACTTGTCAATGCTTTGCCGGCTGAGGCTGTGGTTATGAATTTTTTAGCGGATACGCAAGAGTCGGGAGCTGCACAAGACAGCAATGGCGTAGCAATTCAGCCGCATATTATTTCTGATAATTATGCATTAAATACATACAATAACCAAGGATTACAACAGGGCTTACAGCAGGAGCCTGCGAGGTTTGGGCACGACCTTGAGAGTAATACCACCCGTGAAATATACGGAAGTGAGCGAGTGCAGCAAGATATCACGTCCGAAGACGATGTTTTTGGGGTAAATAATGCATCACCCGTACCCTTGACCACAATTATGCCCGTCACAGCAACCATGTCGACGCAGCAAGAGCAGGCAGCGACGGCGGCATTGAGCACTAAAAGCATACAGGGCTGGCACTATCTTGGGCAAGTGGCAAAAACTTATTTGGTTTTGCGTGATGTCCACGATGACTTACTCTTGCTCGACCAGCACGCAGCTCACGAACGCATCCTTTACGCACGGATGCAAACTTCTGAAATTGAAAGACAAAATTTAGTCATACCCATTGAAATTGCGCTGCACAGCTCGGAAATAGAGCAGGCGCAAGCAATACTTCCTGCTTTGCACAATATGGGCTTTACCGTTGAGATGACACAGGATATCATGCATATACAAGCAATTCCTGCATTGCTTGCCCTTGGTCCTGCCACGACATTTGTGCGTGAAGCGTTGGCCGGGCGTAAGGAAGATTATACCGCCATGCTCATTAGCTATGCTTGCAAAAATGCCATTAAGGCCGGGCAAGCACTGACCAATGATGAAGCCTTGGGACTTTTGGAGCAATGGTTGGCTGTTCCTGAGCGTGATTTTTGTCCACACGGACGCCCGGCAGTATTACGCTTCAGCGGTGGGGATTTGGAGAAACTTTTCAAGAGGGTGCATTAAGCATATATTCATAAATGTTAGCTACGTAGATGAAGTTGAAAAAGTATGCATACATTCTTAACAATGCTACAGGATTGCGGAGTCGAGGGTTATCGAGTTTGCGAACTTTACAGATGCAGAGAGTAACGCAAAGCCCCTTTTTCAATGGCACACAAGTCGGTGCATTAAAAAAGGGGCAGACGCAAGGAGACGAAAAAATGAGGGGCGTCTCAGTTATGGGGCATACCTAAAACGTTTGGAGTTTATTGTTGATGCAGTAATTGGGGCTCTTTCAACGGATTGGTAAATGTGTTCCTTTCTTTATATTGTTCCATAAGCAAGAATGGAATTACTACATATATCCCAAAAAATACAATGAAAGCTGATTGTATTGTAACACGCCGTGGTGAATGCTTACGAAATGCCATAAAGTAAGCTACGCCAAGTAAAACATTAAAGATAAAGCCCAGAACGAAATACTTGGGGCTTACTGCAAGTATCCACTGCCCTTTATTGCTGTGTAAATCCTTGAAAGATAGGCTAAAAGGAAAGAGAACATCAGAAACTTTGGATATAAATGTGCTCTTACTTCTGCTCATTTGATGTTTAAAGCTGTGGAGTGGCTCAAGCTCTGAAGGGAGGTTTTCTTGATTATTAAAGGCTTGCGCATGGATATGCGTACCGTCGGAATAAACTGCAGTTATGAATAAAGGATCCATGATGAGCTTAAAATCCATATTACCGGAAATATAGTGCGGCGTTGGAATATGCGTAAGCTTGAAATCATTTTCATGTAAAATATACAAGCGTTCCTTGGTGTCTAAAACTAAGCCTAAATATTTTCTGTCTTTAGCTTCAGAAATAACAATTTTCTTAGGGACAATATCCTTTTTGAAGGGGAGCTGTGTAACGGCTAATTTATTATCTTTACGAATAATTTGAAAGGTTTTACCGTCTGCATCAACAGCATATACGCCGCCTTCATAAGGTTTAAACGTTGTAAAATTTCCCCAAACTCCCTGAGCCGGAAATGTAAAACCTTTATGTGACAAAGCCTTTGTATAGGTTTGAGTTTGATCCAAATCTACTTTATTAAGATCGCTATCTATGAATTGAAATTCATCGCCGCTAAAACGTATTCTGTCAGCAGGCAAAACCAAGGCAACCTGTCCGGGGTTTGCATCTATAAGTGGGTAAATTTTTTCTTTATACACATTGTCATCAAGCAGACGAGCAGGCATTTCAAGCACTCGCCTTTCTTTTTGGATTGAACTGCTGTCAAAGGTTTTACCATGTAATTCCATGGGTAACAGTTTGCGCAATTCCATATTTCTGTAATAAATGAAGGGAATTTTTGCTTCAAATTCATTGCGAGTGAAGTATTCGTCCTTTTCATTTTTATACACAACGTCCGAATGGTGGTTTTCTGATTTTTCTTCGGCTTTTAAGTCCCGTTCAAGAATTTGTTCTGTATAAATCATATTATTGTCCACCGGACTATAAAACATATGTGTCTTGTCGACGGCTTTAACAAAAAGTAATGAGTAAAACATGGGGAAAACCCAAGCAAAAAAGCATATACTCAATAAATACATGCACAATCCGGCTATGCGTGTTTTCATGCTGTCCACCTATTTCTGTAATCGTCCGCAGACAATGTAATACTATAAAACATAATGGGAATCAGTAAGATAAAAAATGGTAAAATATCTACATAAAAGCCGGTGTTTTTATATAAAAACAAAGGAATGCACAGACCAAGGCAGACCACTGCCGCAAGTATTTTACGCTTGGGCTGTGGTTCGAGCAAAACAAAAGCACCGCCAAGATAGACGTAAAAACCTGCAATAAACCAAGGCAGTACAGTAATGAGTGCCGACACGCCGACTTCCGGTGGGTAGTAATGCACCATGCTTTGATAAAGAATAAAGGCATCGCAAGCAAAAATGCCGCTTAAGAGCAGCATACCAAAAAGTGCGTGCAGCAATACAATGAGGCTTGAGTCGCAAGGTGCGTGCAAGGCAATGCGAATTCTACCATCACGCATTTCTTGTAAAAACTGGAAGATACAATAAACAACAGCTGTAATAAATGGTACAAACATCATTCCTGCATAGGGGATTTGACCTAAATTGACCGTTCTAAACCAAACGACTTCGGAATGATCTTGCATAAATAAGCGGCGTAAAATAATGAAATTCCATGCCATGTAAAGCATATTTGCCGCAAAGAGCAAAAGCATCATGTAACGTGTTTTGATGGCTTCTTTATAAAATACGGCAAAAAGAGCTGATGATATATACATTTAATACCTCCCCGTGAAACCAATAAAGGCATCTTCCATATTCATTTCTTTTTGCTCAATATTGAGGATATTTAAAGAGTATTCACGGATTATTTCTTTACGTTTGTCCTCAGGCGCATAAATAAAAAGTTCCACAAAATCTTTATGCCATTCAGCATTGACCAAGATATCGTCGGGCATATTTTTTAATGTAAACTCAAGTGCTTCACTGCTGTCGGGGCGAGGTAATCTATAACAGGTGAAGTTTTTTACAAACTCTGCCAATGAGGTTTGGTGAGCCATTTTGTTGCGGCGCATAAAGACGGCATCGTCCACAAAACGTTCCATATCTTGAATAACGTGCGAGGTGATGATGGTGGTGTGTTGTCCGTCACGTAGATTTTCGCATAAATAGTCAATAAAGAGACGACGATAACCGGCATCAAGCCCCATGGAGTAGTCATCTAAAATGAGTAATTCCGGATCCTGAGCAAGGGTTAAGCCCAAAACAACTTGTGAGCGTTGGCCTTCGCTCATATGGGCTATGCGATGATTTTTGGGAAGTCCAAGCAGGTCTACCAAGTTATAAAATCGTTCAGCTTTCCATTTGGGGTAAAATTGTCTGGTGTATTTTTCTACCTGCTCAATGCTGAAAAATTGGTACGCAAGGTGTTTTTCAAACAGAAGCCCCACCCTGGCACGAGTTTCGGGGCGAATGGCAAAGGCTAAATCACCAAAAATGCGGCATTGTCCGCTGCTTGGGCGCAAAAACCCCATGAGTATTTGAATTAAAGTGGTTTTGCCAACGCCATTTTTTCCAAGCAAAGCGCAAACTTTACCTTTTTCAATGCGCAGGTTAAGCCCATTGTACAGCTCTCGCCGGCCATAATTATGTCGTAAATCTTCTATGTTTACCGGTGCTTCTTGCATAAAAATTCTCTTATCTTACTATACTTTCTCCGGGGATTTCCACCGAATGGCCGGAACCACCATCAAAAAGTACACTGAAATTTTGTTGAGGACGAGGCAAAACAACTTCACTGTCTGCATTGAGTGTGGCTTCTTGCAGGGTATTGCCTGATCCATCTTTTACCACTATGCGTATGCCTGTTGCCGAAGAACCGTCGGAGTAGCCGCCTTGGCAGGTGAAAGTTCCGTCAGCATTGTCAAAGCAGTTGAGCAATGCGCTATGGGCATGGGCAGTTCCCGAAAAGGATAGGGGCAGCAGGCACAAAATGGCGAAAAGAAATATCTTTTTCATAAGTTTCTCGATAAATATTTAAGTTATAAAAAAAGAGGGAGGATAACCTCCCTCAGTCAGCGAAATGCGTGTTATTTTTTATTTATATCTTGAGCTTGAACCCAGATGACAGCATCTTGGGAAAGTTCTTTGCCTTGATATTCTTTGTCAGGTCCTATACCTAGAGCGGCAAAGCCCCACCAGCCTGCTTTAGCAAGACCAAATGTAAAGACGCCGTTTTGGTCTGCGATAACGGTTTGGGTAACAAGAGAGCTGTTGGGATATTTTACAACAGGGGTTTTCGCAAAAGCATTGGCTTTCATGTCAGGAGGAAAGGCGAGGTATTCAACTTCTATTTCAGCACCGGGAACGGGCTTTCCACCGGAAAGGACTTGACCTTGGAAAACATTGCCTGCCCAAGTTGCATAAGGCTTGATCATGGGTACGATTTCGCATGGCAAGCCGGCAGGCTCATTCCAAATGGTGGGAGCACCGCCAACATTCACAATAAGTTTCGTGATTTGTTGCATGTAAATATCTTCTTCTTTTTCCATGTAGTAGCCGGGAACAACAACAAAGACATAGTCACCGATGGAGCGGATTTCTTTTCTGGGAATCATGGCAGAAAAAGCACCGCCACTTCCTTCAGCGGAAGACCATTTGATATCTTTAAGGTATTTCTTCAAATCCAACTTTTGAGGTGCATTTTCGCCACGCTTATAAAGTGCATAAAATTCATTAACACCGCCCATATCCATCATATGTCCGGATTCGGCAGGATGGGCAAAGGCAATACGCAAATCCAAATTTTCGGCTTGTTTCATGGCAGTGTTGCCATTGGTATACACCATTTCAAAGTGGGCACTGGCAGGTGCAGCCATGGCAAGGGCTGCCACGAGACCAAGGGAAGCAAAAATCTGTTTTTTCATCTAAAACTCCAACATAAGGTTAAAGGTTATTAAGTTGTTAGTTGATTTAAATTATGATTTTCATTGTCAATCAGTATACAAAAAAAATTATTCGACGATTTTATCACCGTTAATTTCAATTTTGTGGCCTTCACCGGCGTCTAGTTCCATGGCATACTTACCTTCGGGCTTTTTCATGCTAATTTCGCTATTTGCATCAAGGGCAAGAGTTTCAGTCACCTTACCGGACGCATCTTTCACATGCACTTTAACGCCAGAGGCTGAAGAACCGTCTGAAAATCCACCTTGGCAGGTAATTGTTCCATCACCATTGTCAAAACAATCAAAGATGGGGCTATGGGCAAGAGCCATAGAAGGCAAGGTCAACATTAGAGCTGCCGCCAGAACTAGTAAACTTTTTTTCATTTTTTTCTCCGTTTATATTGTTTGAGTCTTTGCATTGGTAGCATTGACCGTTAGTTAAACCATATGCATCCTTCTGCCTAATTAGGCAAAAAAATAGTGTCTCCATAACTGAATGGATTAATTATCTTAGCATTTAAAGTGTTTATGATTATTTGCTTTGTGACTGTGCAATAGTCCTATTTGTCCGCAGAGCTTCTAATGGGTCTTAAAACTTTAGATGACTTAGAGCCCGGTGAGGGAATAAATCCAAGCAATACAACCACAGCAAAGCATAAGCCGTAAAAAGTCCACATGGCCTGAGTGCCGGTTAACCCAAGTAAATTACTGCCGCTAAAAATAAGTGTTGCCACAAAAAGACCGATGGCCATTTGATATAATATGGAGAAAATCATCCATTTTGTGGAACCGGTTTGACCTCGAACCATCATGGATGCAGGCAAGCATGGTGGATATAAAGCCATAAAGAGCATAAGAGCTAGGGCGTGAAGCGGGGTAAAGCCAAACTTTTCAAAGTTTTCTCCCGGCTTACCACCTTCAAATCCGTATAAAGCACCTAGGGTTGCTGCACTATTTTCCTTAGCTGCAAGGGCAGAAAGCAGGGCAATATTCATACGCCAATCAAATCCGGCCATCTTCGTCACTGGTTCCAAGAATTTACCGGCCGTACCCAAATAGCTGTTTTCAAAGCGTTCTTGACGAATTTCCCGTCGCAATGTTTTCCTTCTGCCATCCAGCTTGCGCAAGGCAGAGGCGAGCTTCTTTCCGTCCTTTCCTCTACGCAAAGAAATTGCCGCATAGATGGGATCGCTCTTAAGTGCTGCTTCATTTATCTTGGTTGCTTCTTCTTGTGTTAGGCCACGCTTTTTCGTGCGCAAATCTTCTTGATAACGGATGAGCGGCAAAATATCATCCTTGCTAAATTTATCGGCAAAGGCGGTGCTCTTAACGGCGCTCATGAAACCGTCCTCAGCTTTTTGCTGCTCAGCTTCATAAAAAGTGTTACGCTCATCGGAAAGGCCGGGAAATGACACAAGGGCAAACACCACAGTGGATACAGCCATAACAATGGTGAGTATTCTTTTGATAAATATCCAGATTCGCAAGAAGGTCTCTTGCAATACGTTGCGTAAAATGGGCATATGATATGCAGGCAATTCGATAATAAAGGGAGCGGAGGGGCGACCTTTGAGCACCGTTAAATTTAATAATTTAGCGACAATTAAAGCCATGAGTAGGGTAATGGTACCCATGAAAAACATGGTGCTACCTGCTGTTGCCGCAAAAAAACCGCTTACCAACAGCAGGTATAAGGGGACTTTGGCAAGGCAATTCATCATTGGTACAACCAAGATGGTTGTAAAGCGTGCTCGTTCGTCCGGGATAGCTTTTGTGGCAACAACACCCGGAATTGCGCAGCCGCCCACATATACTCCACCAAGAATAAGGGGCAATGTGGACTGTCCATGCAATCCGTAAGTATGAAAGATTTTGTCGAGGATGAAGGCAATGCGTGCCAAGTAACCACTGCCTTCCAGTATGTATACAAAGGAAAACATGAGCAAAAATATGGGAATATAGTTCAATACCGCCGTCATGCTTTTTACAACCCACTCAACAAGGGAGCGCAAAAGCGGGTCTTCCAAAAATCCTTGATTGGGCAAAACAGAGCTGATAAACGTTTCAAGGCTCCCCCATATAGGCCAAACCTTAGCGGCAAGAATGTTCCCATAAGTTACTGAAATGTGGTAAAATGCAAACAGGACAACGAATAGAAATATGGGACCCATGAAGCGATGGCAGACAATGGAGTCTACTTTTTCAGTGAAGGTTTGGGGTGCAACGCCATCAACTTTTTCAATATGCAACACGGCATCGCTTATATTGCGTGCCATTTCATGGCGGGTTGCAGCAATAAATGCCACTGATGGTGTGGGTAAGTCGGCATTAGCTTGGCTCGTATGTTTTTCAGCAATGGTAGACATATTATTATACGAGCTGTCGGCATCGCGAATATGCTCGAGTACGGCTGTATCCTCTTCAAAAATCTTTAGGGCAAGCCAACGCTTGGGATAGCCAAGCTCCTCACCCACTTGATCAAGATTACTTGCCAATGATTCAATATGCTGCTCCAGTGCGCCATAATTGAGCGAGAACTTCTTAACTTCCGGTGGATTTTGGGTGTATTGCCCAATAAGTTCCATTAATCGCTCTTTTCCCTCAGACTTCGAATTGGTTGCCTGAATAGGCACAACGGGTATACCCAATTTTTCCGAAAGCAGCTCAACGTCAACCTTAAGTCCTCGTCTTTTCGCCACATCCATCATATTGAGCGCCAAGATGACAGGACGTTCCATTTCTAGGAGCTGGAGCACGAAATAGAGCCCTTTGCCCAAGGTTGAGGCATCGGCAACAGCCACAACCACATCGGGGTGTTCTTTTAAAATAAAATCACGGGCGGCTTGCTCCTCAGGTGAGTAGGAAGTGAAGGCATACGTCCCCGGCAGATCGACTACGGATATTTTTTGTCCGTTAATTGTGCAAAAACCGCCAAGTTTTTCAACTGTTACACCGGGATAGTTTGCCACGTATTGGCGAGCTCCGGTGATAAGGTTAAAAAGTGTTGATTTGCCACAGTTTGGTTGGCCTGCAAGAGCCATTAACTTATTGGACATCTTGGGACACCTCAACGTATATTGCCTCTGAACGACGTAAGGCTACATGGTATCCGCCAATGCGTACTTGAATGGGATCTGTCAATGGTGCAGTCCGTATAAAATCTATCTTTGTTCCGGGGCAGACGCCCATATCATAAAGCCTTTGGCGCAAAGAACCGGTTACGCTAATTCCGGTCACTAATAGAACACCCGGTTTGGAGATATCGTTTAATGTCATGCTGCACCTCTTATGGAGTTGTTTTTACAAGATTTTATCATTAAGACCTCTGCGCAATTGATTGCGCAAGGTCTTTGGAGCGTTGACGTTAGTC
>CAYJHK010000053.1:0-10327 GCA_964369515.1 uncultured Desulfovibrionaceae bacterium | reverse complement strand
TACTTTTGAACCTTTTCGCTTAATTAGGACTCCATTTTTCTGTTGCAGGATCAATTTTTGAGTGTCTAAAAAACCCTAGACCGATACACAACATAGCAATTCCTTCCGGAATTGCTATAAAACAAGCGGGATAGGAGCGGGTAAAGTACTTGGTGAAAAAATGTGGCACAGGTGTGGCACAAATTTAAGTATCCACAAAAAAAGGTTTACGAAAGAAAAAATTTTTTCATCGTAAACCTTTGATTTATTTTGGTACCCGGAGCCGGACTTGAACCGGCACAGCCTTGCGGCCGAGGGATTTTAAGTCCCTTGTGTCTACCAATTCCACCATCCGGGCGGTAGTTGGTAATAATTTCGTTCTCAAGAGAGCTTTATAAATATTTATGTGCATCCTGTCAAGTCTTTTTGTAGTTAAATTTTATATTCTCGTGGACAGTGAATTAATTTTATTTTTTAGATAGTTATCTTTATAATCTGAGTTTCCAAAATGCATAACGATGAAAAATTAAAAATGTAGATGTATGCATAATTCAAAATGCCATGGATTGCTTCGTTGCAGATTCTTCGCAATTACTTGATTTTATATCGAAAATCATTGCGGACGTAGCGAAGCAATTCGTGTATTTTGTCAATTTTAGTAGTTGCGTAGAGGTCTCTTGTATAGACCCGCCCTCGAAGTCAAGATTTTTTTGTTTTTCTGGAGCGAATGCAGTCTTGTATTTGACATCAATCTGAAGAACTTGTTTCATGATAAAATCCGCACTTTGGCTTCCAATATCTGCACACCGGCCAACAAAATTTGAACGATAGTGAAAATTTTGCGCCAGGTAAAATGAGCCGGAATTCACTTCCGGCGCCCCCGAAGGGGCATGTGGAGTGAGCGTGCCTTTCTGAAAAATGCATGAAAATGCGTTTTTCAGCTCCGACTAAGTAGCCAAGAAATTTTTATATGTTAATGAGAATTATTAACACATTCGGAATCACGTGCGTTCATGAAGAGAGTAAGAAAAAAATACTTGTCATTACGTGCTAAAAAAAGTATTATTAAGAAAGAGTATCAACAAACATAGAAGTATTTGTTTTTACACGTATTACCAAAGGGAGGTCGCATGGATGTTGTTTTGTTGTCACGGTTACAATTTGCAGTAGCCGTTTTTTTTCACTTTGTTTTTGTGCCGCTTACGCTTGGACTTTCTGTCTTGCTTGTATGGATGGAGACGCGTTATGTGCGCACAGGAGATGAGTTTTGGAAAAAACATTGTCAATTTTGGGGAAAGCTGTTTGTCATCAACTTTACGCTGGGCGTGGTGACAGGCATTACCTTGGAATTCCAATTTGGAACCAACTGGTCTCGTTATTCTGAGTATGTGGGAGATATTTTCGGTTCCCTTTTGGCGGTGGAGGCTACTGTGGCCTTTTTCCTAGAGTCTACTTTTATTGCCGTATGGGTTTTTGGCTGGAAAAAAGTTAGTAAAAAGGTGCATTTATTTGCCATTTACATGGTTGCTTTAGCCGGTAATATTTCGGCGGTGTGGATTATTCTTGCCAATGGTTGGATGCAAAATCCCGTTGGTTATGTTCTGCGCAATGGCCGAGCTGAGCTTGAAAGTTTTCTTACTGTTATATCAAATCCCTATGCATGGGGACAGTATTTTCATACGGTTATTTCCTGTTGGATGCTGGGCGGATTTTTTGTGCTTGGAGTGTCGGCATGGCATCTCTTGCGTAAGAATCAGGTGAAATTTTTTGCTGCTTCCTTCCGCATGGCAGCTCCGTTTACCTTAATTTTGGCTTTACTTGTTGGCGTTACCGGTCACCATCAGGGTGAAGTGGTGGCAAAATATCAACCTGCCAAGCTTGCCGCCATGGAAGCTTTGTGGGAGACAGAAAAAAATGCCCCCATGCATCTATTGGCATGGCCAAATGCTGAAGAAGAAAAAAATACCTTTGAATTCTTGAGTATCCCCGGTCTTGCTTCCTTCCTTTCTTATGGCAGTGCTGAAGCTGAAGTGAAGGGATTGAAGGAGTTTGCCAAGGAAGATCGCCCGCCGCTCTCGATTACGTTTTTATCGTTCAGAACCATGGTCGGTTTGGGAACGATTTTTATATTACTCAGCCTCATTGCTTTTTGGCAACGCAAACGAGATGAAAATATGAGCCCATGGCTTATGCGTTGCCTTGTATGGTGTATACCGCTCCCCTACATAGCCATCATGCTTGGGTGGGCTGTGGCTGAAGTTGGGCGTCAACCTTGGATTGTCTACGGACTTATGCGTACATCCGATGCTGTATCGCCGGTGCCCCCCTCAAATGTGGCCATTTCATTAGTGGCTTTCATCGTGGTTTATACCATGCTGGGGCTTGTGGATATTTATCTTTTACGGAAAAACGCCATTAAAGGCCCAAAAGAATAAGGAGCTGATATGTTAGAAACAACTTGGTTCATACTCTGGGGCCTTTTGTGGGCTATATATTTTATTTTGGATGGTTTTGACTTAGGTCTTGGTACGTTATTGCCCTTCCTCGCCAAGGATGAACACGAAACGAGAGTTATTTTTAATGCTGCCGGTCCTTTTTGGGACGGAAATGAAGTATGGCTTATTACTGCCGGCGGCGTGACGTTTGCGGCCTTTCCAAAGGCTTATGCCGTCATGTTCTCGGCTTTGTATGCTCCCTTGCTTATCATTTTATTTTCACTTATTTTTCGTGCTGTGTCCTTTGAGTTTCGCAATAAGGAAGACCATCCTTTGTGGACAGCCATTTGGGATAAGGTGCACTTTATTTCAAACCTTATTCCGGCCATATTATTTGGTGTAGCTTTTGCCAATTTGTTTATGGGCATTCCCATAGACGGAGACGGTGTTTATCATGGTAATTTATTAAAGCTTTTAAATGTCTACGGTATTGCAGGCGGCGTGTTTTTCTTGGTAATGTTCTCTTTGCACGGCGCACTGTGGTTAGCGTTTAAATCGGAAGACGAATTGCAAACGCGAGCAGTGAGTGCCGCCATATTACTTTGGCCGATTATGCTGCTTTTGTTGGTGGTTTTTCTTGCTCTTACAGCCGTCTACACTAATATCTATGCAAACTATTTAGATATGCCGTTACTCTTTATTGTACCGGTTATAGCCTTGGTTGCTCTTATTGCTCTGCGTGTTATGCTAAACCAAGGCAAGCTTATCTTGGCTTGGGCTTGTAGCGGCGTGTATATCTTGGGCGTTACCTTCTTTGGTGTGCTTGGTATGTTCCCCGGAATTATTATTTCCAATATGGATCCGGCCTTCACTGTCACGGCCTTTAATGCAGCTTCAAGCCCCTTGACCTTAAAAATTATGCTGGGTGTTGCCTTGGTGTGCGTACCCTTGGTACTTGCCTATCAGGCGTGGATGTATGTGCTTTTCTCCGGCAAGGTGACGGCTGAAGAGCTTGAGGACGATCACGCTTATTAAGAGACCTCTGCGCAATTCCTGAAATTGATAAAATACATGGATTGCTTCGCTGCGCTCGCAATGACTTTCGTTATAAAATCAAGTTATTGTGAGGAGCGAAACGACGAAGCAATCCATGCCTTTTTGAATTGTGCAGAGCTCTTATTAATGCGGTAATATAAACCTGTTTATAGAAAAAGACCTATTTATTTTGTAAATAGGGCTTTTTTGTATAAAACTATGTGATAAGATTTTTGCGCAATTCCTATATAGTCGTCACTGAAAAACTTGTTAACAGTCTAAAATTAAACATTTTTTAGTTAAAATATACAAATAAAAATTACTTTTATTTAAATGATTAATCTCTTTTTCAGTGACGACTAATCAGTGCTTCCGTTATTCCTTTTCACGGAATTTTTTATAGCTCAAGTTATATTTACGCAAGCGCAAAGCCATAACTCTTTCCGTCAGGCCTAACATTTGCGCAGCTTGCCCTAAATGTCCCTTGCTTTGTTCAAGGCTTTCAACTATATAGACGTATTCTAACTCGTCGAGTCGCTCTTGCAAAGGGGCTTGGCTTGAAGTTATGGATTTTACGTTGATTTCATGGGTATTATTGGGATTGGCAAGCAGGCAGCTGGATCTGTGTAGTTGCACAGGTAAATGTTCCGGACGTATAAATCCGTCTTCGCCCACCAGCAAGGTTGCTCGCTCCATAATGTTTTGTAATTCTCTGGCATTGCCCGGCCAAGCGTAGCGTTGCAGCATGTCCACGGCGGTGAGGGAGAGTCGAATGTTGTTGCGACCGTTGGCGGCGGCATATTTTTGCATAAAATGATTGGCGAGCAGGGCGATATCGTCTTTCCGCTCTCGTAATGGAGCTAAAGTTATGGGAAAAACATTTAAGCGATAGTAAAGATCCTTACGAAATGTACCTTGTTCTACCATGTCTTCAAGGGATCGATTGGTGGCTGCGATAATGCGAATGTCAACTTGACGGGTTTCAGTGCCGCCAAGTCGTTCAAAGCGATGATCTTGAAGCACTCGTAACAGTTTTGCTTGAATAAGCAAGCTTAATTCGCCGATTTCATCCAAGAAAAGCGTACCGCCGT
Source organism: uncultured Desulfovibrionaceae bacterium (assembly GCA_964369515.1). GTDB lineage: Bacteria > Desulfobacterota > Desulfovibrionia > Desulfovibrionales > Desulfovibrionaceae > CAYJAD01. The sequence goes on along the minus strand of CAYJHK010000053.1, from coordinate 5,787 downwards.
GCGCCATTTCAAAGCGTCCTTTGCGCACTGCTATGGCACCGGTAAATGCCCCTTTTTCGTGTCCAAAAAGCTCGCTTTCAATGAGATTTTCCGGCAATGCAGCGCAATTTAACGAGACATAGGCTTGGTGCGCTCTTGGGCTTGCGGCGTGTATGGCTTGAGCGGTAAGTTCTTTGCCAGTGCCGCTTTCGCCGCAAATGAGCACAGTGGTGCACGAGGGCGCAACTTGGGCAATTTGGGTGTAGGCAAGCTCCATGGCTTCGGAATTTCCCACGAAGGCTGACGGGCGATGTGCAGTGCTGTTTTTGCTTAAACTACTGTTTTGCATATAGCTTTGGCGCAATTTTGCAGCACGGGACAGCATGGATGCAAGAATGCATAAAAGCTTTACTTCTTCTTCAAGGCTTTGATTTGCATTGAAAATTCGATCAACGCTCAATGCACCGATGACTTGGTCGTCAAATATAATGGGTACACATAAAAAAGAAACCGCATCTTTTTGTACATCACGGGAACGAGTGCGATTTAAAAAAAGTGGTTCCTCCGAAATACGCGTGACCAGCATGGGCTTTGCGCCGGAAATAACTTTTCCGATGACGCCTTCGCCGGCTTTGTAATGTCCACGAGCTTTTTCGATGGGATTGAGTCCATAAGCGGCTTCGATATGCATCTTATCGCCTTGAGGTGAGAGTAGGGTGATGCTGCTACGCATCATATTGAGATGTCTGGCCATAAGTTTGAGTGCGCCGTCAAGCGTATCGGCAATGTGTGCGGAGCTATTGAGAAATTGGCTTAATTCGTAGAGCAAACAGAGTTCTCGCTCGTGCTGATTTTCGCTTAAGGTACTGCGTTTAGTAAAAAAATCTTGTTCAAGCGTTTGAAAGGTGTCGGACTGTTGCACAGAGTGTGGATGGATTGGTTGTTCAGGATTTGAAGTTGTGGATTTTGTGGAATTTTCTTTTTTCTTGCTGCGCATAGGTTGATTCCTTTAAAAATAGTTGGGAAGCCCTTACAATTTCGTAAGAACTTCCTAACCTTTTAGCACAAGATGTGCAAGAGCTATTTACTGCTTCGCAAGCGATTTGTCGGTTGTTGGCGAGAAAATTTCCTACAATGCGCTGTCGCCATGCTCACCGGTTCGAATTCTCCAAGCTTCTAAAATATCGGTAACAAAAATTTTCCCGTCACCCACATCACCTGTTTTTGCCACGCTTATGACGGCTTGAATCACTTTTTCAAGGGCTTCATCATGTACAACTACTTCAATGCGATATTTAGGTAGAAAATCAACTTTATAGCTTTTTCCACGGTAGTTTTCCATATGTCCGCCTTGCCGCCCAAAGCCTCGAGCCTCCACAAAGGTCATGCCGTGCACTCCAAGCTTAATGAGCGCATCCTTCACATCTTCAAGTTTACTCGGCCTGATGGTTATTTCCACTTTCTTCATAATATTCTCCCATTATGGCTAAAATCATCCCATTTGCTGCTGAATTTAAATTTGATACGCGCGTTCATTGTGTTCGCTTACGTCAAGGCCAATAACTTCCGGGTCGGGCTCAACACGCAATGGAGTAATGAGTGCAACAACCTTTAAGATAATGCGGCTGGCTATGTATACAAAACCCCAAGTGGCGACAACCGAAACTGCTTGAACCCATAATTGATGGGGGTTACCATAGATAAGACCGTCAACACCGTTAATGGATGCGCTGGCAAAAATACCGGTGGCAAGAGCACCCCATGTGCCGCCTATGCCGTGTATACCAACGACATCAAGGGCATCATCATAGTGGAGCTTTTCCTTGAGAAGCACAGCACCGTAGCAGATGGCGCCGCCGATAAATCCTATGATTATAGCAGCTTCCATGCCGACAAAACCGGCTCCGGGGGTGATGGCCACAAGCCCCGACAATGCGCCGGAAGCTGCGCCAAGCGTTGTCGGCTTGCCAATGTGCCACCATTCGAAAGCCAACCAGCCAACAATGCCGGCGGCAGCAGCCATTTCTGTGGTTCCAAAAGCATGTACAGCAAGACCATTGGCGGCGAGGGCGCTGCCGGCGTTAAAGCCAAACCAACCAAACCAGATCAGAGCGCAACCAAGTAAGGTAAGTGGCAGATTATGCGGAGTAAAAGACTGTCTACCCATACCCATGCGTGCGCCGAGCTCGTGTGCTGTGGCAAGTCCGGCGGCAGCTGAGGCCATGTGCACAACGGCACCTCCGGCAAAGTCTACAGCTCCCATTTTTGCCATCCATCCGCCACCCCAAACCCAATGCGCCATGGGGGAATAGACAAGGATTAACCATAGGCAGGAGAAAAGCATCATGGCCGAAAAGCGCATACGTTCAGCGTAGGATCCGGAGATGAGTGCGATGGTCAGTACTGCAAACATGCACTGAAAAAGCATGAATAGCATGTGCGGAATATTTTCCACAGGGCCTGCTGCAAGTCCAACCCCTTCTAGCATTACAAAGGAAAAATCTCCTATTAAACCGCCAATGTCTTCGCCAAAAGCCAGTGAATAACCCACCACAAACCATAGTAAGGGTATAATACCCATAAGCGCAAAAGAGTGCATACATGTGGAAAGTACGTTGCGTGAGCGCACAAGACCACCATAGAAAAGTGCCACCCCTGGGGTCATAAGCATCACTAACGCGCTGCAAATCATGATAAAAGCTGTATCTGCTGCATTCATTTTTACCATCCTCCTCATTTGGAAAGTATGTTTAGAAAATTTCAAGCTTACCTATGTTGAAACTCTCGTTAAGATAAGCTCTTAAAGCATATAGTGTGCCAATGGGGGCTGATGAAGAAAATGTTATAATTATTGATAGTTTAGATATGGTTAGTTTCGATGTTTTTTGTGTCGCATTAATTAAAATCAACATATTTGTTGTTTAGTTGTCGGCTCTAATTGTAAAAAAGTACATGCATGTAGTTTTTGCAAGGTGTGGAGCTATGCTGTCAGTTCTAGGAATTGCGAAGGGGCTTGGGTACCATGTAGCATTTTTGAAAAGGCGAATTAGACAAAAAAATGGTGTAACAGCCTGTCGAAATATAATTTTCCAACAGGCTGTTACACCATTGCAAGTATTTATTAGTGGAATTTGCCTTCATTCAGCTATACATTTTCATGTATTACTCTTGGCCTTCCCCTCCAAAAATGCCGATTGTGGTAAGAAAAAATTTTGTTATTTTAAGCTAATAGTGCTGCCACTCGAGAGGCATCAAGGCCGCTGTGTACATGCAAGGCGGCGTAAGGGTCGTCAAAAATGTATTGTATGGTTTCCGCAAGCACACGATCCACATCTTCGTCTGGAATGAGCGTTGGCTCCTTGCTGGCTTGGCGAGTTTGCACACTGTCAACTACCGCATCAGACGCATTGACGGGGTGCGCAGGTGCGATATTTGCATTTTGAATTTCTGAGGAAGTGTTTTTTATGTTTTCCCATGCCAATGTATTTGAGCTGCCGGCTATATTGGATATGCTATTCATGCTAGACTCCTTATTTTTGTGTGACGGGGTGAGTAAAATTTGCCTCTTGGCTCTCACACTACTCATTATGCAAAGGTTGTTCCAGAGCGGTTAAAATGGTGCAGGTCTTATAGTATTTTAAGTTGACATTTTTAATGTCAACTTTTTAAAGGCACACTTGCTTCGGCACTTAACAGCGCAAATAAATTGCGCTTATACCTTCGCAGTGCTTGACTGCTCACGCATTCAAGATAGTAATTTCAACTGAAATTACTATAATTGACTCGAGATGTGCAAAGCAGCTAGCATTCAAGCGTTAACTCAATATATTCCAATGAATGCCATGAAACTACATTTTCGTCTATGCCGTAGTTTGCCCAATTTTTGCGCATGGTTTGAGTGTGTCCCCAAAAATACCCTTGGGTAAATGAGGGCAACGTAAGCTGTAATACTTGCTGTTCATCGTGTATGAAGCTTGTAATATATTTAAATAAGGCAGTGGCTTGTACAATATTTCCCAATGCTGCGTGGCTGGGGCCTGCTAGGATGTGTTTTTCAAGGTCGACTTCCGGAGCAAGACCCATGCGGATGACAGGGATATGCGCCTTATGAGCCAAAAGCCAAGCCTCGCTCAAGGCTTCAATGCATTTTTCAAGGCTCCATACGGCATATTTCCCCTGCTTCCAGAGCAAGGCTAACTCTGTGCCTTCGATAACTTGGCAAGGATAAAAACGTAAAAAATTCGCATTAATAGATAATGACTGTTGTACATCTTGGGCAAAAATTTCCTCTGTGACTCCGGGCATCCCCGGCATAAGCTGCACGCCAAGGGTAAAACCTTGCGCTTTAATATGTACGGCAGCCTCTAGTACGCAGTGCTTATCATAGTGACGTTTTGATAAATAAAGTGCTGTATTATCGAAGCTTTGCACCCCAAGTTCAATGCACTTAAAACCCGCTTTGCGCATATGCACAAGGCGTTGTTCATGGGAACCGACAATGGCATCCGGGCGTGTGGAGCAGCGAGCCCCTGTGCATAAACCTTGTTGTGTCATTTCTTTTGTGAAATTTATGCATTGATTGAAATGCTCATGGGGCAGAGCTGTGAACGTGCCACCGTAAAAAGCTAATTCAACAGGTGGTTTATGTTTTTTCTTGCGATTAATGAGTTCCTGTTTTGTTTGCTCAAGGTATGTCTGTATATCTTCATTCGTGAAGAAAATATTTTTACCGCTTTGAATATCTTGAGCACAAAATATGCATCGCTGTACGCAGCCTGCAAAAGGAATGAAAATGGGTACTATTTTATGTCTAAAAGCATTATTTTTATGCCAAGGGACTCGAAAAATGTTCATAGTGCAACCTACTGCTATTTAAAGGTTTTTGCTTATAGTTTCTGCTTAAGAAGTTATGTTTGTCGCTAAATATAAAAAAAATCAAAAAATAATAAAAAAAACCTTGCATACAAGGGGGATGCAGAGTATATAGGAAAAAAGGACAGTAAAACCTTGTAGCTAGCTAAGATTTATTTGTGTGTTGGCTTTGTTTTTATGGGATTACTGTAAGATATTTCTTTTGAAAAGTAAACAAAAACCTATAGTTAGAAGAGAAGGTCGGCTTAGTGATTTTAGTTTGCTTGAAAGCTGTATATATTTCTTAAGTGAAAGAGCATACTTCATAAATAGATATCATAGTTTCTACAATATTTCAGCGAATTAGAAACAATCTATTTGTAAAAAGTGATGAAAGTATGCTTGTCAGGCAGAAAATGTACGCATAAGGAAGAAGGTAGGCGTAAGGTTTTGAGACTTTGCGCACAAGACAAGGGAAGTGTATTTTAATTGGAGGTAAGTATGGGGAAGACATTGACGAAGGCAGAGATTGTGGAAGCAATCTACGAAAAGTGTGATAAAAATCGCGCGGACGTAAAGGCTATTGTGGAAAAACTTTTAGACATTATGAAGCAGGCCATCAAAAAAGATGATGCGTTGTTGGTGAGTGGCTTTGGTAAATTTGAAGCCTATGATAAAAATGCTCGTAAGGGACGCAATCCCCAAACTTCACAGACTATTACTCTTGCTCCACGCAAGGTCGTAGTTTTTCGCCTTTCTCGAAAATTCCGTACTGAATTGAACGGATAACTATCATTTATAAGTGACAAAAATTTTAAAACCCACGTTAGCCAGCGTGGGTTTTTTATTTTCGTGGTTTTCGCCTTATGTGGCTATTGCCTTAACTCAGTAAAGCTAAGGATACACTGATTAATTATTTTCTTGAGGGGGGAAGGGGAACTTTTGCCAAAGCCCAAA